>JBEVDP010000554.1:0-9088 GCA_040513235.1 Acidimicrobiia bacterium
TCGAACGACAGGCGGTTGCTAAAGAGACCGAAGCCGTAGGCGACCGATCCGGCGCGACGGAAGAAGCGAGCGTCCGTCGCACCGACCGTCAGGAACGGCACCAGCGCCGAGCCGGCGACGAGTTGTGACGACACCCGCGCCATCGCGTCCCACAGTGGGGTCTCGACCGGCGACGCGGTCGACTCGTTCTCGTCAACCGGCTGGATCTCCACGTGCGCGGCGAGGTCGCCGAGCGCGTCGTCGACGAGTGCGCGGATGTCGGCGGCGCGCTGGCCGGGCAGGCTGCGGATGTCCACCTGCACCTCGACCTGGTCGGGGATCACGTTCACCTTCGTGCCGCCGCTGATGATCGTCGGCGCAAACGTGGTGTGCGTACACGCGTGGGCTTGGCGGGCCAATCCGACCGGCAGCTCTTCGCAGAAGTCGCGCAGCTTGTTTTCGTCGAGCAGGTTCGCGTTCCACTCCGGACCGAAGTCGATGCCCTCGATGAAGCGCCGCCACGTGTCGTGGATCATCGTCGGCGGCCGGTACTCCGCGAGCCTCCGCACGATCTCGGCCGCGGTGACGAGCGCGTTGTCGGTGCGGAACGGTTGCGACGCGTGCCCCGGCGTGCCGTGAACCGTGATGCGGCACCAATATGAACCCTTCTCGCCGACGATCACCGGCAGCCGCGGCCCTTTGGCGCTGGGCATCTGGAACCCGCCCGCCTCGGTAACGACGTAGTCGGCCATTACCGCGTCGCGCTCCTCGCGCAACAGGTGCTCCGCGCCCCACGTTCCGAGGTTCTCCTCGTCGGCAACCGCGAGATACACGAGCGTTCCGCGGGGCGTGAAGCCCGAACGCGCGAGATTGCGGAACGCGACCGCCATGGTCGCGGTGAGGTTGAGCATGTCGACGGCACCCCGGCCCCAGACCTCGCCGTCGACCAGTTCGCCGCCAAAGGGATCGCGCTGCCAGCTCTCGGGCGTCACCGGCACCACGTCGGTGTGGCCCATGAGTAACAAGGTCGGCGCACTCGGATCCGAGCCTTCGATGCGCGCGACGAGGTTCTCCCGTCCCGGGCGCGTCGTGTAGCGCTCGAGGTCGAGGCCAGTATCGCCGAGGAACTGCGCGAGTACGTCGACGCTGCGAGCTTCGAACCCCGATTCCGGAGTGCCGTCGTTCACGCACTCGTTGCGGATGAGATGCGCGAGGAGATCAGCGGACTCGCGTGCGATGACAGCTTCGTCGGTCGTCACGACACTTCGGACGCGCGGTACATGAGCAAGCCGTCCTCGTCCCACCGCTCGGCCTCGCCTGTGTTCACCATGTGTTCGAGGTGGGCGAAGGTCTCGCTCTCGGCCATCACGCCCCAGTGCCGCTCCGGGAACACCTCGTGCGAAAGCTGTTGCACCGACGCGGGCCCGAGCGCGAGCGACGCGTCGCGCAGCTGTTCCATGCGCTCGGCGTGATGTTCCTTGATCGCTTCGACCCGGCCGGGCACGTCGGCGAACGGGTGACCGTGCGCGGGCAGGCCGAGCTTCACCCCATCGAGCCGGGCGACGAGGTCGAGCGTCGCGAGATACGACTTGAGCGAATCGGCCTTGCGTACGCCCGAGACGTGGGGAGTGATCGACGGCAGCACGTGGTCACCGGTGAGCAGCGTGCCGGTCTCGGGATCCCACGCGCACAAATGGTCGACGGTGTGGCCGGGCGTGTGCACGACGAACCAGTCGCGCCCCGCGAGGCGCATCCGCTCGCCATGATGCAACCGGTCAGTCGGCTCCGGCGGCGTGAACAGCATCCGCATCGCGCGGAACATGATCTTGCGCTTCAACGGTGGACCCGGGTTGGTCGTGCCCCACGGCGTCGTCGCGCCCCAAGGGGTGGCGGTCGGCTCCAGCTCGTCGGTGTCGTCCTGCACGACGTCGGCGTCGTCGGTAACCGTCGGGATCTCGTCGGGGATGACATCGAGCGACTGCGCGACCGCTGCGGCTTCGTGTTCGAGCCGGCGCGCTTCGCCTTCTGTGAGCGCGCGGTGTGCACTCGGGCCCTTCACGGTCCACGTCGAGAACGCGTGATGCGTGATGACCTTCGCGTGCGCTTCGCGCGCGAGGCGGCCCGCACCACCGAAGTGGTCGGGGTGCGAGTGCGTGACGACCACCGTGTGGACGTCTTTGATCTTGTAACCGGCGGTCTTGAGCCGCGTCTTCAACGCCTTCCACGACTGCGGACCGGGAAGACCGGGGTCGACGACGGCAATGCCCTTGTCGTCGACGAGGCCGTACATGTTCACGTGACCGAGGCCGGGCATCCAGATCGGAAGCTGCATCCGAAGCACGCCGGGCGCGACTTCGCTGACTTCCTCCGAGGCTTGTTCTTGCTCCTGGCGCGGCGGGCGCGCGGGAGCCTTTTCGGTGTCGGTCACGCTCGCAGACTACTGGTAGGCCATTGGCGCGAGCTTGGGCCAGGGCCGGTTGGATTCGACGAGCCATCCGGCAGCGAGCACGAGTTCCTCCTCGTGACGTGGGGCGACGACTTGTAGCCCGACCGGTAGCCCTTCGGACGACAGTCCCGCGGGGATGCTCACCGCGGGCTGGCCCGACATGTTGAAGGGTGCGGTGTACGGAACCGAACCCATTCCGCTCACACGTTCGCCCGCGATCTCGAGCGGCGGCGGACCTTCGGCTGCGAACGCGGTCGTCGCGGTCGTCGGCGTGAGCAGGATGTCGACCTCGTCGAAGATCGCGGCTACCGCGGCCAGCATGTCGTCGCGCCGACGCATGGCAGTGAGCAGCTCGTCGGGTGTCATGTGTTCGATCTGCGCGAACGACGCGCGCGACACCGGCGTGATGTCGTCGGCACGACCGCGCGCCGCTTCGCCGTGGTGACTCGACACTTCGAGACCGGAAATGATTCCCCACGCGCGTCCCGGGCGGGGCAGCTTCACGTCGACGTCGACCAGTTCGAGGCCCGCGTCGGCGGCGAGCGCGAGTGCGGCTTCGTGCGCAAGCTTCTCGACTTCGGGATCGCACACCGCGAAGCCGAGTGTCGATGTCCACGCGGCCTTCCTGCCGCGCAAGGCTTCGACCGCCGCACCGGAACGCAGCGCGTCTTCGTAGCGGCGCACGGGGCGCGGTAACGACGTCGGGTCGATCACCGTCGGACCGGCGATCGCGTCGACGTAGCGCGCCGCATCGAGCACCGAGCGGCAGATCGGGCCGACGACCGACGTCAGTGAGTTGTCGAACGGACCTTCGTTGCCGATTCGGCCGAACGAGACCTTGAAACCGAAGAGGCCACTGTACGAAGACGGAATGCGGATCGATCCGCCGCCGTCGCTCCCAGTGCAGACGGGCATCATGCCGACGGCCACCGCGGCCGCGCTCCCACCCGACGAACCGCCGGGAGTGCGCTCGGGGTTCCACGGATTGCGCGTCGTTCCGTGCAGGTAGGTGCGAGTCCAGTTCGTCGACCCGAACTCGGGCGACGTGGTGAGCCCGACGAGGACGGCGCCCGCCGCCCGCAACCGCGCCGGTTCGATGCCGTCGGCGCTCGCGACTTGGTGTTCGTAGAGCCGCGAGCCGTGCGTGTCGGGCCATCCGGCCACCTTCACCAATTCCTTGACGCCCATGGGCACGCCGGCCCAGGGTCCGGGATCCTCGCCGCGCGCGACGGCGTCGTCGATCGCGCGCGCGTCGCGCCGCGCACGCTCCTCGTCGATGAAGCAGAACGCATTGAGCTCCGGGTCGAAGCGCTCAATGCGCGCGAGGAAGACGTCGAGCAAATCCTGAGCCGAGTGCTCGCCCCCCCGCACGCCTTCGGCGAGTTCGTATGCGTCGCGTTCCCAGATCTCCGCCATCGGCTGATCGTAGACCTGCGGAATCGCTACGGTCTCGGGCGTGCCGAAGACCGCGACCCTCGTGTGGACCCTCGTGCCCGAGTTGGTGCTCGCACTCGACGAAGCGCTCGGCCCGCCCGTCGACAGCTACGTGAATGGTTCACAGACATGGCTGCACGACGAGGGCGACATCACCCTCGAATGGCGGCTGCATCCCGTGTCGGGATATGCCGTCCCCGAAGGCCTCTCGCACTACGACGTGTGGGAGGCGGTGCTGGCCGCGTTGTCGGGCGATGCCGATCCGCACGCGTTGCGGCTCGGGAACGAGATGCGTCCGTTAACCGGGCTTTGGGACGGACTCGAATGCTTCGCGGCGTACGGCGACGACCTCGAACCGCAATCGCTCGCGTCACTCGCAACGGGCCGCTTGGGGCGCGCCCCCGATGCCGCCGGTCTCGTCGACCACGAACAGATCGGCGACGCATGGGAAGCCGCACGCGGCAAGGTCTCGATCGTCGCCCTCTTGCTCGAACAACTCCGCAGCTGAACGCGCGGTCTTTACTCGTCGCCGCGCCAGGGTGGGGTGCGGGGCGGGTCGTACCACGCGGGCAACGGATCGCCGTCGATCGCCGCGAACGCGAGGTCGGCCCACCGGTGTGCGCCTGCCAACGGTTGCGGTAGCGCGTCGCGCGCGAAGAAGCCGACCGCGCTCGTTTCGAGCGGATGGCCGCGCAGGTCGCCGCCGATCACCTTGCAGTGGAACAAGATCGAGTACATCGGCAGTCGCGCGAACCCGAGGCGCAGCCCGTCGAGCACGGCAATCAGCCCTTGCACTTCGCACTCGATGCCGGTCTCTTCGAACACTTCCTTCACCGCGATCTCCGACGGCGAGTAGCCGACGTCTGCCCAGCCCACCGGGTACAACCACCAACCGGAGTCGGCGCGCTGGGTGAGCAAGATCTCGCCCTTCTCGTTGCCGACGACTCCCGCGACTGCGACCTTCGGCGTCACGTAGCCGGCAACGCCCTCGCCCACCGTCGTGAGCCACTCTTCGAACAGCGCGTCGCTCTCGGCTTCGTCGATTGCCGCGGCGCGGATGTCGGCCGCGACCTTCAGTACCTCTTCGAACCGTTCCTTCTCGTACAGGCTCTGGGTGAATCCCAACCCCGTGCGTGCCACCCCTGAAAGCGTCTCGGCCCACCGCAGCAAGTCGGATGCCGAAATCGCGAACGCATCGTCGGTCATGCCGCGCAGACTAGGGCGTCAGTCGCTCGATCAGCGCGTTGCGCAGTGCATCGACCGCTTCTCCGTCGACGATCTTGGCGCCGGCCGCGTCGCGCACGTAGAACGTGTCGACGACTCGCTCGCCGAGGGTGGCAACCTTGGCGACCCGCACGTCGAGCCCGAGGTCGGCCAGCGCCGACGCGAGGTGGTAGAGCAAGCCGATCTCGTCGTCGGTGTGCACCTCGAGCACGGTGTCGGTCGCCGATTCGCCCACGTCGGCGACCACCGCGACGGGCCCGGGCAAGGCCGCGCGTGGACGCTGGTAGTCGCGGCTACGAGCCGCGACCCGAGCGTCCACGTCGAGCTCGCCGGCCAGCGCGCGCCGCAGCGCGTCTTCGACCTCCTCGCTTCCGTCGGCGAGGCGGCCGTAGGGATCGGCCGCCCGGAACACGTCTAGGGCGAGGCCTTGCGCGGTCACGAACAAGTGCGCTTCGAGCACATCGAGTCCGCACACCGCGAGCGCGCCGGCGATCGTGGCGAGCAGGCGGGGCCGGTCGGGTGCGACGAGAGCGATCGAAACGCCGCCGTCGTCGCGCCGGCAGCGGACAGCGTTGCCCGACGCGAGCAGCCGCGCATGCTCCCGCATCTCGTCGACCTCGAACGCGAGCACGTACGCGTCCGGCAGCTGCTGGAGGTACGCAGCGGTGTCCTCCGCCCCGAGCTCGGCCGCGAGCGCGAGCCGCCGGTCAGCCGCCACAGCCGTCGCGGCGCCGCGCTCGATTGTGGCCGCGGCTTTCTTGAACAGGTCGCGCACCAGCGCGGCTTTCGTCGGGCCCCACGCGGCCGGACCGGTCGCGCGCGAGTCGCCGATCGTCAGCAGGTACAAGAGCCGCAGCCGTTCGGCGTCGGCCGCGCACGTCGCCGCGAGGTTGTCGGCGACAGACGCGTCCGACAGGTCGCGGCGCGTCGCGACGTCCGCCATCAGCAAGTGATGACGGACGAGCCACGTGACGATCTCGCGGCCTTCGCTGTCGAGGCCGATGCGGCGTGTGAACGCGGTCGCGGTATCGGCGCCCGCCTGTGAGTGATCGCCGGGCCGGCCCTTCCCGATGTCGTGCAACAACGCGCCGAGCAGCAGCAACTCGGGCCGCCGGCACGCCCGCGCCACAACGCCGTCGAAACCCGGCTCGGGCCCCTCCGCCGCGTCGAGCAGGCGGACACATTCAGCCACGACTTCTAGGAGATGACGATCGACAGTAAAGCGGTGATATGCGTTGCGCTGTGGGCGCGACCGGACGTGCTCCCATTCGGGCATCAGACGCACGAGCACACCTTCGTGATCGATGGCCTCGAACACGGGGATCGCGCGCTCACCGGTTCGCAGGAGGCGCAAGAACGCGGCGCGCTCCCACACGTCCCACGTCGGGTCGATCATGCCTCGCAGTCGTACGAGCGACGCCCGCTCGAACGGTGCGTCCATCTCGGCCGCCGCGACGGCGGCTTCGAGTGCCCACAGTGCTGTGATCGGGCCCGCGCCCACGAGCACGATGCGACCGTCGCGCAGCGCGACACCCTCCGCGACCGCGCGATCGCGATGCGCGATCCGGGCGCCCGGACCTGCGAGGTGATCGCGGACGCGCAACCAGGTGTCGCGCGTTATCCATGCAACTTCGCGCGCCTGTGACGCCAATCCGCGTACGAGGGCGTCGGCATCCGCTTCCTCGAGGGCCGCCGCGACCGCGTCCTGTTCTTGGAGCAAGAGCCGATCACTCCGCCCTCCAGTCACGCGTTGGAGCGCGACGCGCACCTCCAGCAACCGGTCGCGCGCCGCGAGCAACCGAGTCAGGTCCGGCGCGGCCAGAAAGCCACGCTCGACGAGACCGGGCAAGCCGTCGGTGCCGAGCGCGTACGCAGCCCAGCCGAGCGCTTGGATGTCGCGCAGCCCGCCCGCACCATCCTTCAGGTCGGGCTCCAACACCTCAGCGACCGGACCCGGCTTCACTCGCCGATGATCCGCGGCATCGGCAAGCTGTTCCAGGATGCGCGGCGCGCGCCGGCGCGCCAGGTCGCGTGCCTTGGCGGCGAGCTCGTCGACCAACCGGTCGTCGCCCGCCACCGGGCGCGGCTCGAGCAGAGCCGTCAGCGCGTCGAGATCTTCGTCGGCGAGCGCGATCGACTCTTTCACCGTGCGGGTGCCGTGGCCGGTCACGAAGCCCGCGTCCCACAACGGGTACCAGAGCTGCTCGGCGAGTGGGCCGACCTCGTTTCGCTTGCGCCCGCGCGTGTCGTGGAGCAGCAACACGTCGATGTCAGAGCCGGGACACAGCTCCCCGCGTCCGTACGAGCCGAGGGCCACGAGCGCGCTCGGCACCCGTGGCCCCAACTCCTCGAACAACTTGCGGAGGTTCGTGTCGAGTGCCTCCGCGAGGGCCGCGCCGAACGCACCGCCCTGCACGCTCGCGTCGGCGAGCAGTGCAGTGCGGGCGTCCCGCAACGACTCCGTGATCATGGAGAAACCGTAGCGACTGCCCTCGAATCAGAGCGCGTCGCTGCCGGCCTCCCCGGTTCGAATGCGGTACACGCCCTCGACCGGCTGAATCCAAACCTTCCCGTCACCGATCTTGCCCGTGCGGGCCGCTTCCATGATCTTCTCCGCGACCGCGACCGCGTCGCCGTCGTCGACGAGGATCTCGAGCTTCACCTTGGGCACGAAGTCGACCGTGTACTCCGCACCCCGGTACACCTCGGTGTGGCCGCGCTGGCGGCCGAACCCCTGCACCTCGGTGATCGTGAGGCCCTGCACACCGAACTCCTGCACCGCGGCCTTCACGTCGTCGAGTCGGAACGGCTTGATGATCCCTGTCACCAGCTTCACCGGCGTTCTCCTTGTTGAGATTCGTTGCTCATCATGCCTGCCGTTCCGTCACCGCTCGGCGAGCGCATAGCCCACCTCCGTGTGCTGGCTGAGGTCGAGGCCGGTCTCCTCGTCCTCTTCGCTGACCCGGATGCCCATCACGAGGTCGAGCACCTTGATGATCACAAATGTCACCACGAACGAGAACACCAGGGTTGCGCCGACGGCCACGAGCTGGTCGACGAGCAGCGCGGTGCCGCCGTCGGTGATGAAGATCCCAGGCTCCGTCACGGCGGGGTTGATCGCCGGGTCGGCGAAGAACGCCAACAGCAACGAGCCGACGACGCCACCGACGAGGTGCACGCCGACGACGTCGAGCGAGTCGTCGTAGCCGAACCTCGTCTTCATGCTGATCGCCAGGTAGCACACGACACCGGCGATGGCGCCGATGATGATCGGCGAGATTCCACCGACGAAACCGGCGCACGGCGTGATCGCCACGAGACCGGCGACGAGACCCGACGCGGCGCCCAGCGTCGTCGCGTGGCCCGTCTTGATGCGCTCGATGAGCAGCCATCCGAGCATCGCGGCCGCAGCCGCGAGGTTGGTGTTGCTGAACGCCTGGCCGGCAATCATGTTCGCGGCACCCGCCGAACCGGCGTTGAACCCGAACCAGCCGAACCAGAGGATGCCGGAGCCGATCAACGTCAACGGCAGCATGTGCGGCGGCATGGGCCGATTCGGCCATCCCTTGCGCTTCCCGAGCACCAACACACACGCCAACGCCGCGATCCCAGCGTTGATGTGCACGACCGTGCCGCCGGCGAAGTCGAGGGCGCCTCGTTCGAACAGCCAACCGGCGGGCGAGAACACCCAATGGGCGACCGGCGAGTACACGAGGATCGACCACAGGCCGAGGAACCACACCCACGCCGAGAACTTCATGCGATCCGCGATCGCACCCGTGATCAGCGCGGGCGTGATGATCGCGAACATGCCTTGGTAGGCCATGAACACGATCGGCGGGAACGTGAAGAGGCCGAACCACTCGACTCCGCTCGGATCGGGCGGGTACATCGTGGCGACGTCCTTCAATCCGAAGAATTCGAAGTTGCCGATCAGCGGCGCGTCACCCCCGAAAGCGAGCGAGTACCCGAGCACCGCCCACAGGACTGCGATGAGCCCGAGGG
>JBEVDP010000555.1:0-8019 GCA_040513235.1 Acidimicrobiia bacterium
TTCGACGAGCTCGACATGCTCGAGTCGAAGCAGGTCGACACTCGATTGATGCGGGTGTCGGGCAACGCGCACCTGATCATGCCGTACCACCTCGAGCTCGACCGCGTGACCGAGCGCTACCTCGGAAAGAACAAGCTCGGCACGACGAAGCGCGGCATCGGCCCTGCATACGGCGACAAGGCCTGGCGCGTCGGCCTGCGCGTGCAAGACCTGCTCGACCCGAAGATCTTCCGTGAGAAGCTCGACCTCGCGTTGCGCGAGAAAAATGGCGTGCTCACCAAGGTGTACAACCGACTCGGTTTCGACGCCAAGGAGCTCACCGACAAGTACCTCGCCTACGTCCCCCGACTCGCACCGATGATCGACGACACCGTCCACCTCATACACGAGGCACTCGACGCGCAGCAGTGGGTGCTGTTCGAAGGCGCGCAGGCGACCTTCCTCGATCTCGATCACGGAACGTATCCGTACGTGACGTCGAGCAACCCGATCGCCGGCGGCGTGTGCCCGGGCGCGGGTGTAGGGCCGCGCGCGATCGAGCGCATCGTCGGCGTCGTGAAGGCGTACACGACCCGCGTCGGCGCCGGGCCGTTCCCAGGCGAACTGTTCGACGGCGACCCCGTCGGCGATCTGCTGATCGAGCGCGGCCACGAATACGGCACGAACACCGGACGCCGCCGCCGCGCCGGGTGGCTCGACCTCGTGATGATCAAGCACGCGGCGCGCCTCAACACGACGACGGAACTCGCGATCACCAAGCTCGACGTGTTGTCGCCGTTCCCGGAGCTGAAGATCTGCGTGGCTTACGAAGACGAAGACGGCAAGCGGTATGAGCACGTGCCGTATCACCAGTCGGTGATCCACAAGGTCCGGCCGATCTACGAGACGCTCTCCGGTTGGCAATCCGACATCGAAGGCGTGGGTCGGCTCGAAGAGTTGCCGGCGGCGGCGCGCGACTACGTGCGCTTCGTCGAGGAATACGTCGGCGTGCCGGTGTCGTTCGTCGGTGTCGGCCCCGCACGCGATCAGACCGTCGTGCTTCCCCGCGCCGCGTGATGGCGCGGGTGCTCCTCGTCGGTTCCGGAGGGCGCGAGCACGCGCTCGGCTGGGGTCTCACGCGTTCGGCCGCGGTCGACGAGGTGATCTCCGCGCCCGGCAACCCGGGGCTGGCCGAGCTGGGCGACTGCGTTCCTGTTGTCGCGACCGACCCCGACGCCGTCGCCGCGCTCGCCGAGCGCATCGATCCCGACCTCGTCGTGGTGGGGCCAGAAGCGCCCCTCGTCGCGGGCGTTGCCGATCCGCTGCGCGCGGCGGGGCGGCTCGTCTTCGGCTGTTCCGCCGCGGCTGCGAAGCTCGAAGGGTCGAAAGCCTGGATGAAGGACGTGCTCGTGGCCGCGGGCGTGCCGACCGCCCGGCACGCGACTTTCAACGCGGGCCAGGAGTCTGAGGCCCTCGCTTTCCTTGAAACGCTGCCCGGCCTCTACGTCGTCAAGACCGACGGGCTCGCCTCGGGCAAAGGCGTCATCGTTACCGAATCGCTCGCCGACGCGCGCGACGCGGTGCAGTCGTACCTCTCCGGCGCCGCGTTCGGCGCGGCCGGGAGCACGTGCGTGATCGAGGAAGGCATGACCGGCCCGGAGCTCACTGTGTTCGCGCTGTGCGACGGAACCGACGCGCTCCCGTTCGCCGCCGCGCAAGATCACAAGCGCGCCTTCGACGGCGATCAGGGCCCGAACACCGGCGGCATGGGCGCGTACTCGCCGGTGCCGTTCGCCGGCGCCGACGTCGTCGACGAGGTGATGAACAAGGCGATTGCACCTACGCTCGGCGAGCTCGCGCGGCGGGGCGCGGAGTACCGCGGCGTTCTCTACTGCGGGCTCATGCTCACGCCCGAAGGCGCCAAAGTCGTCGAGTACAACGTCCGGTTCGGAGATCCCGAGTGCCAGGTGATCGTCCCTCGGCTCGCGTCCGATCTTTACGCACACTGCTGCGAATCCGCAGCCGGTCGCATCGAGACGCCGGTCGTGATGACGGACGACGCGTGCGTCGGGATCGCGCTCGCATCCGAGGGCTATCCCCCCGCGCCGTTGCGCACGGGCGAACCGATCGACGGCCTGGGCGCCGCGGCCGCAGTCGAAGGCGCGCTCGTGTTCCACGCGGGCACGAAGCTCGTCGACGGCAAGGTCGTCACCGACGGGGGCCGCACCCTCACGATCGTGGCGACGGCGCCGACGATCCGTGTTGCCCGGGACCGCGCGTACGACGCCGCGGCCAAGATCTCCTTGCCCGGCCTCCACTACCGTCGTGATATCGCAGCCCAAGCCCTCACATGATCCCTCGTTATTCGCTCCCCGAGATCGCCGAACTGTTCACCGACGAAGCCCGCTTCGGCGCGTGGCTCGACGTCGAAGTGCTCGCGGTCGAAGCCCAGGCGAAGCTCGGGGTCGTGCCCGAGGCGGACGCGAAGGTCGTGCGCGAGCGCGCGGGCTTCGACGTCGCCGCGATCCACGAGCGCGAGAAGTTGACCGATCACGACGTCGCCGCTTTCGTCGATGTCGTGCAAGGGCACATCGCGGCACCTGCCGGCGAGTGGGTTCACTATGGGCTGACGTCGAGCGACGTCGTCGACACCGCGCTCGCGCTCCAGATGACTCGCGCTATCGACCGCATCGCAGCCGCCGCCACCGATCTCGAATTGGTGATCGCCCGCCGTGCCCACGAGTTCCGCGACACACCGATGGTGGGGCGCACCCACGGCATCCATGCGGAACCGACGACGTTCGGCGTGAAGCTCGCACTCTGGGCGCTCCAGGTGCGACGCGATCGCGAGCGCTTGGCGCATGCCCGTGACGCGATCGCCGTCGGGAAACTCTCGGGTGCGGTCGGCACGTACTCGAACCTCGACCCCTTCGTCGAGCAGTACGTGTGCGAACGACTCGGACTGCGTCCGGTCCCCGCCACGCAAGTGCTCGCGCGAGATCGCCACGCGGAAGTGATGTACGCGTGTGCGTCGATCGGTACGGGCATCGAGTCGTTCGCGCTCGAGATCCGCCATCTTCAGCGCACCGAAGTGCGGGAGGCCGAGGAAGGCTTCCGCGAAGGTGAGCAGAAGGGTTCCAGCGCGATGCCGCACAAGCGGAACCCGATCAAGTCGGAGCAGCTGTGCGGTCTCGCGCGTGTCCTGCGCGGCAACCTGCAAGCCGCACTTGAGAACGTCGCGCTGTGGCACGAGCGCGACATCTCGCACTCGTCGGTCGAGCGCGTCATCGTTCCCGACACCTTGATGCTCACGTACTACATGCTCGTGAAGTGCACGGCGCTGATCGACGACCTGCGCGTCCACCCGGAGCGGATGCTGCGCAATATCGACGCGTCGTTCGGTCTGGTGTTCAGTCAGCCGGTGCTGCTCGGCCTCGTCGCCGCGGGCCGTTCCCGCGACGACGCGTACCGCATCGTGCAACGCAACGCGATGCAAGCGTGGCATGAGGAACGGTCGTTCCGGGACCTGCTTGCCGCGGATCCCGAAGTCACGAGCGCTCTCGACGCCGCGCAGCTCGACGCATGTTTCGATCTCAAGCGTTCGCTCGCCAACACCAGTCGCGTCTTCGACGAGCTGGATTCGTGAGCAAGGGCACGGCGCTTCGGCATGTCTACTCGGGGAAGGTGCGCGACCTCTATGAGGTGAGCCACGACCGGCTCTTGATGGTCGCGAGCGATCGCGTCTCAGTGTTCGATGTAGTGCTCCCCGACGAGATCCCCGACAAGGGCCGCGTGCTCACCGGTCTGTCGCACTTCTGGTTCGAACGCACACGCGACATCGTCGAGAACCATGTGATCTCCGCCGATCCCACCGATTTCCCCGAAACCGCAGGCGATGTCGACGGCCGCGCGATGCTCGTGCGGAGCACGCGGCCGGTCCGGCTCGAATGCGTGGTACGCGGCTACCTGTTCGGTGGTGGGTGGCAGGAGTATCAGGAGCGCGGAACGGTCGGCGGTTTCACGGTCCCGACCAGTTTGCAACAGGCGGAGCAGCTGCCCACGCCGCTGTTCACTCCGACGACGAAGGCCGAAGCCGGACACGACCTGCCGCTCAGCGAAGCCGCAGCCGTCGAACTCGTCGGCGCCGAGCAGTACGGGCGCCTGCGTGAGCTCTCGCTTGCGCTGTACGACTTCGGCGCCGGCCATGCAGCCGACTGCGGGGTGATCCTCGCCGACACCAAGTTCGAGTTCGGCGTGCTCGACGACCGCGTGTTGCTCATCGACGAGGTGCTCACGCCCGACTCGTCGCGGTACTGGCCCGTCGACGACTATCGCCCCGGAGCGTCGCCCCCCTCCTTCGACAAGCAGTACGTACGCGACTACATGGACGCAACGGGCTGGGACCACGAACCGCCGGCACCCCGCTTGTCACCGGAAGCCATCGCCAACACGCGGGCCCGCTACCGCGAGGCCTACGAACAGATCACCGGCGCCAGCTTCGACGACTGGTTCGCCCCCGAAGACTGAGCGCACGCCGGCCCGCAGGTTCTGTCTGCGCGAGCCTGAACCCAGAAACCTGCCACGGTTGGGCTAACGTACTGAGAATGGTTCTCAGATCGGCGCTGACGGGGTTTGCGCTGGTGCTGCTGCTCGGTGCGTGTGGCGGTGACGACGACGGCGGTGACAGCTCGGGGCGGGTCGAGGTGGTCGCGAGCCTCTATCCGCTCGCGTTCGCGGCCGAGCAGGTCGGCGGTGACCTCGTGGATGTCGTCGACCTCACGCCCGCGGGTGCCGAACCGCACGATCTCGAACTGACGACAGACCAGGTCGACGCCATCGAAGACGCCGACCTCGTGCTCGTGCTCGGCCACGACTTCCAGCCCGCGGTCGAGGAGATCGCCGGCCGGCGCGACGACGGCACGATCGTCGTACTCGACGAACTCGGCATCGACTCCGACGACCCGCACGTCTGGCTCGACCCTACGCAGATGCAAGAGATCGGCACGGTGATCCGCGATGCGCTCGTCGACCTCGACGCGTCCGCGGCCGTCCGCTACCGGGCGATGGCGGAGACGTTCGACGGCGCGCTCGGCGCGCTCGACGAGGAGTTCACGGCCGGTCTCGCCGATTGCGAACGACGCGACCTCGTGACCGCGCACGACGCCTTCGGCTGGATGGCCGACCGTTACGACCTCACGCCGCAGCCGATCGCCGGACTTTCGCCCGACGAGGAGCCGAGTGCCGAGCGCATCTCGGAACTGGCGGAACTGGTGGAAACCGAAGGTGTCACCACGATCTTCACGGAGTCGCTCGTGTCGCCCCGGGTCGCGGAGACGCTCGCGCGCGAAGCCGGGGTCGCGACCGCGGTGCTCGACCCGATCGAAGGCCTTGCCGACGATGCCGATGCCCGTGCCGACTACTTTTCGCTGATGCGCGCGAACCTCGCGGAACTCCAAGAGGGACTCGGCTGCGGCTGACTACGATCGGCGGCGTGCCGGCTTACGAAGCGCGCGTCGAAGTCACCCACCTCCCGGGGATCGCGGATCCTGCCGGGGCGACTGTCGAGCGGGCGCTCCCGGCGCTTGGTTACACCAACGTGACGAGCGTGCACATCGGCAAGACGATCCGGCTCTCGCTCGAGGCACTCGACGAGCCCACTGCCCGCGCCCAAGTCGAAGAGATGTGCGAGCGGCTGCTTGCGAACCCGGTGATCGAGGCGTACGACGTCACGATCTCCGAGTTGGCTCGGTGAGCTGATGGCCGAACGCATCGGCGTGGTCCTGTTCCCGGGCTCGAACTGCGAACAGGATGTGATCTTCGCGGTCGAGCAACTCGGCGCGCAGGGCGAGATCCTCTGGCACGGCGACGCGAGCACGAACGGCGTCGACGCCGTGGTCGTCCCCGGCGGCTTCGCCCACGGCGACTACCTGCGCACGGGTGCCATCGCCCGCTTCTCGCCGGTGATGCAGGCGATCACGGACTTCGCGGCCGCGGGCGGCCCCCTCGTCGGCATCTGCAACGGCTTTCAAGTGCTCACGGAAGCGCAATTGCTCCCCGGCGCGCTGCAGAAGAACGCAGGCTTGAAGTTCCTGTGCGAGACGGTCGAGCTGCGGGTCGAGACCACCACCACCGCGCTGACCAACGAAGCAACCGACGGCCAGATCCTGCGCATCCCGATCAACCACTTCGAGGGCAACTTCGTGTGCGACGCGGCCACCCTCGCGCAGTTGCGAGCCGAAGACCGCGTCGTCGTTCGGTACGTCGACAACCCCAATGGGAGCCTCGACAACATCGCCGGTGTCTGCAACGAAGGCCGCAACATCGTCGGCTTGATGCCTCACCCCGAACGCGCATCCGACGCGATCCTCGGTTCGGCCGACGGTGTCGTCCTGCTGCGGTCCCTGCTCGCCGCGTGCAGAGTGAGCCCTTGAGTACGTACACCTTTGGCGACTCGGAACTCGCGCGCGAACGGCTCGCGCTCGTCGCCGACACCTTCGCAGCTCCGACGCGCGCACTGCTCGCCGACCTGCCGCCCACCGTCGGCCGCTACATCCTCGATCTCGGATGTGGGCCCGGGCACACGACCGCGCTGTTGCGCGAGACGTTTCCGCTCGCGCAGTTCACGGGTTTCGATTCGTCCGAGGCGATGATCGCGGAGGCGACGGCCCGCGTGCCCGGCGCCACGTTCGCGGTGTTCGACGTCACCCAACCGCTGCTCCTCCCGGCCGACATCGTGTACGCGCGCCTGTTGCTCGGTCACCTCACCGACCCGCACGCTGCGCTCGCCACGTGGGCGCCGTCGTTGCGGCCCGGGAGCGGGCTCATCGTGTGCGAGGAACCAGTGCGCTATCGCAGCGACAACCCGTTGTTCCTCGCGTACGAGGAGATCGTGACGCAGGTTGTCGCGGCGACAGGGTCGACGTTGTGGGCCTCGACTGCGCTCGACGACGGCCCGCCAGATTGCGATCGAGTTCTCGATCGCGTGGTCGAACACCCGGTGCCGGCTGCGCGCGCGGCGGCGATGTTCTGGCGCAACGCGGTGCAGTGGCGCGATCGCGCGCCGGGGAAAGACGTGGACGCGCTGATCGAGCGCTTCCAGGAGCTCGAACTGTCAGGCGCGAATGAGCCGGTGATGTGGGAGTTGCGCCAGGTCGCGTTCAGGAAGCGCCACGGGTGATGCCGGCCTTCTTCAACACGTCCGATGGCACGCCGAATTCCTTCCACGCGCCGTAGCTGATTCCCTTGCGCTGCGAATAGGCCTTGGCCACCTTGACGAAGTCTTTCTCCAACGCGGAGAAGTCAGGTGCGCCCGCTGACATTCCCGCGAGCTCGACTTCGAGGTCGCGCCGTTCCTGCAACAACGAGAGCCGATTCAGAGCGCTCGCGTCCTTCAAGTCGGTCTCGATCGTTGCCAGGCGCTTCTTCACACTGTCGACGGTGCGCTTGCGCCCCCGCTTCGGCTTCGTGGCCTCCAGCGCTTCGAGATAACGGCCGACCGTACGGGCATGATTGCGGCCTTCGGCGAGCGCAGCTTTGTGCTCATCGGTCATCGCAGCTTTCTTGGGCTTGGCCGGCATCCCGTCACCTCGTATTTGGGGAAAATCGAGCAGCGCGTATTTTCGCGCATCCGGCGGGGTCGATCGCGCCGCCCGCACGGCGTGGTCACTAGCCTCCGCTCGCATGGACGAGACGACGGCGCAGCGACCGGAGGGGAGCGAAGCAGGGAGTCGACCCATGGTCATGGCGGCGCTGCACCGGCAGCTGGGAATGACCGACGACGAGCTCGACGCCGTCATCGGGGAGCTCGGGCGGGAGCCGACCCACCTCGAACTGGCGATGTACTCGGTGATGTGGTCGGAGCACTGCTCCTACAAGTCGTCGCGCCCCTACCTCGGCCGCTTCCCGACGACCGCGCCATGGGTGCTCGTCGGGCCCGGCGAGGGCGCCGGTGTCATCGACATCGGCGACGGTCTCGCCGTTGCGGTGCGCATCGAGAGCCACACCCCCCCCTCCGCGGTCGAACCATACGAAGGCGCTGCC
>JBEVDP010000556.1:0-3657 GCA_040513235.1 Acidimicrobiia bacterium
CGCCACCGACAAAGCACGCCGAGACGCACCCTCGATCCCCGTCCACGACGTGGCCATACACAGCACCTGAACCGCGCCATATCTGCCTGATTGAGTTTCTGGTGCGGCGCTCGTAGCGTCGTTGGTCCGGCGGGGTGGTTCTATAACTGCGTGCCGTCGCAGTGCGCGATTGGCTTTCGAGCGAGGTGCCGTCCCCGCCGGACCTACCCGGGGTGTGGCTCGAAAGAGGTGCGTAGCACCGGTCTCTTGAATCAGGAGTGCCGATCCCGGTGACCCACTGGTGGTGACAGGGAGGCATGACGATGACGGTGGTGATCGGTGTCGATCCGCACAAACGGACGCACACCGCGGTGGTGATCGATCACGACGAGGTCCCGCTCGCGACGCTGCAGGTGCGCGCCGGCCACTCGCAGCTCGAGGAGCTGTTGGCTTGGTCGGCGAGATTCGCCGATCGGGTGTGGGCGATCGAGTCCGCGAACGGGCTCGGCTATCTGCTTGGCCAGCAGCTCGTCGGTGCTGGCGAGCGGGTGGTGGACGTGCCCGCGACGTTGTCGTCGCGGGTGCGGGTGTTGGCGACGTCACGGTCGAACAAGAACGATCCGAACGACGCGCTGTCGGTCGCGATCGCGGCTCGTCACGCGCCCGGTGTCAGGGAGGTCGAGGCCGCGGACCATCCGGTGGTGCTGCGGCTGCTGGTCAAGCGTCACAGCGATCTGGGCCGGTTGCGGAACCGGAGTGCGTGTCGGCTTCATGCGCTGCTGTGCGAGCTCGTCGCGGGCGGAATCAGCAAGGAAATCACGCCGAACAAGGCGCAACGGCTCCTCGAGTCGTTCAGCCCGAGCAGCCCGGTTGAACGCACCCGCCACCAGCTCGCCCAGGATCACGTCGAGGAACTGCGGCACCTCGACACGCAGCTACGTGCCTCGCGACGGCGGGTGGAGGAAGCCGTGGCCGCGTCGGGGACCTCACTGACCGAGATCTTCGGGATCGGACCGATCGTCGCCGCCATGATCATCGGCCACACTCGCGACGTCGCCCGGTTCGCCACCCGTGACCGCTTCGCCGCCTACTGCGGGACCGCACCGATCGCGTTCGAGTCCGGTGGTCGCAGCATCCACCGCCTTTCACTACGCGGGAACCGGCAGATGAACCACGCGATGCACATCATCGCGGTCACTCAGATCGCGCATCGTCACTCGCCTGGCCGTGGCTTCTACGACCGCAAGCTCGCCGAAGGCAAGACCCCCAAAGAAGCGCTGCGTGCACTGAAGCGACGGATCAGCGACGTCGTGTTCGCTCAACTGCGCGCCGAGACAACGCGACGCGGTCCGGGAGGGCAAGCGGGGGCGACTAACACGTCCAGCGCGGCCGGCCTCACACCCCAACAGCCGGCACTTCGGAAGAACCACTCCCGGACCAACACCAACGCTACGACGCCACCGCCGCGCAGGCCACGACGACCCCACCGAGGCGCCCGAACACGCTCTTGACAACAAAGAGGAGATCGCTCGGCGTGCGCCGGATCCGGCATTATGCGTGCGTCGCATCCAAAAGGGGGCTGGGTATGGGCGTCGAGCAGGAGCAGGTCGTTTTGGCTTTTCTTGAGTGCACGAATCGCCGACGGATCGATGTTGGCGGGATGGTCGCGTTGTTGTCCGACAACGTGTCCTACCAGGTCTTCGTCCCTTCGACGCCCCGCGTCGGGCGCGAGGCAGCGCGTGCGGAACTGGAACGTCAGGACGCCATGGCAACTGGACTGCTTCCTGGTAGCGAGGTTCGACATATCGCCTCGAACGATCGAGTCGTCTTCGTGGAACGAGTCGAGGTGACGGAGACGACAGGAATCCCTCTCACACTCCAGATCAACGGGGTGTTCGAAGTCGACGACGGGGAGATCGTGGCCTGGCGTGACTACTACGACACCGCTGACGTTGCGGCCCAGTTGGGCATCGACGTGAAGGACATCGTGGCGACGATCGGTTAGCTGCGACGCGACATATCTGCCGCACTGTGTCACCGCGGTGAGGTGTGAGATGGTCGTTGCACTAGGGCGAGTTGGTGATCGGGGCGAGTCCTTCGAGCGCCTGGGCGACGGCTTCGTCGATGGTCATTGCGCGTCCTTCAGCCCATGACTGGTCGAACATGGGCGGTTCGATTTCCTGTTGTAGCCGTTCCGTGAGTTGCTTTTGGCTTTCGATGTCGCGCGGCGCGCCGTGTATCCGGCCGTCGTCGCGTAGGCGTTGGTTCAGCGCGAGGATTCGGACCGCCATGCTCGGGTCTCCGCGTCGCCTCAGCAGGAGTGCGGCAGCGGCGAGAGCGATTGTGAGCTGATATTCGAATCCTGCTTCCTGTAGGGCTGGAATTGCTTCGAGCAACTCAGTAGCGGCGCCGCTGTCGTCGCGTATGGCGAGGTGCGCGAACGCCTTCATAGAACGGTTGACTGAGGCCATGCGTCCGTACTCTGTCTGGTGGTCGAACACTTCGGCGAGAATTGAGATCGCTTGCGTCGGGTCGGTTTGGTAGCGCGTCACGCCGGCTGCTTGTAATGCGCTGTGCAGGGCTGTTTTGTTGCCGAGCGAGCGTGCGATGTCGACGCCTTCGTCGGCGAGCTCCGTTCCGCGCGGATCGTCGGTGGTGAGCGAGATTTGTAGGCCGGCTTGTGAGAGTGCTTCCGCGAGCTCGTACGGCTCCCCATGGGCACGCGCGAGTGCTACTGCTTCCTCGCTGAAGCGGCGGGCGTCTTCAGGTCGTGTTTGCTCGAGCGCGATGAGACCGAGGGTCGAGAATGCCTTGGGACAGGGCGGTTCGCCGTCGGCGGTCGATCTGTCGAGACTTCGTTGTATCCAGAGGGCGGCTTCATCCCAGCGCGTGAGGACGGTGGCCATCGCGCCGGCGATGGCCAGCGTGGCGGCGGCAGCGCGGCCAGGTGTTTCTGGTGCGGTTTCGTGCGCCGCGGTGATCCATGCGAGTCCTTCCCGATAGCGATCGTTGGCCTGCCAGTAGCGGGTGAGCGCGAAGACCATGCGCACGAAGTGGGACGGGAAACGTTCCCGCGTGAACAGCAGCGCCGTGCGGATGTTGGGATAGGCGTCGTCGACGTGACGGAGCCATGTGATGTCGTCGCGACCGACGAAGTGCCCGGCCGCGGTCTCGACGAGGAAGAGGTAGTACTCGGCGTGGCGTTGCTGACACCGCTCAAGGTCCCCGCTCAAGGCAAGCTGCTCGAGCCCATAGTCACGCATGGTTTCGAACAGCCGGTAGCGATCGCCGTCGTCGACTTGCACCATGGATTTGGCGGCAAGGTCCGCGACGAGGTCGACCAAGTCGAGCGGGTCAACGGCGTCGTCACAGACGACGGCTTCGGCGGCTTCCAGCGAGAAGTCGCCTGAGAACACCGCCAGGCGTTGAAACACGACTTGTTCTCGTGGTTCGAGGAGGCCGTAGGACCAGTCGACCGCGGCTCGCAGCGTTTGATGACGCTTGCGCACCGTTCGGCGCCCGTGTCCGAGCAGCCGGAACCGTTCATCGAGACGCTCGAGAATCGCATTCGGACTCATCGACGCCACACGCGCCGCCGCGAGTTCGATCGCGAGCGGGACACCGTCGAGGCGTCGGCAAAGCTCACCAATCACTTCGGAATTTTCCGCGGTCAACTCG
>JBEVDP010000557.1:0-2561 GCA_040513235.1 Acidimicrobiia bacterium
CCCGGGTGCCAAGGCAAACCCCTGCTGTGATCACGCGGGAAGGCACGCGGCGCGTACGAGCGGATGGTGAGGGTCGGGGACGCCCGACCCTCACCGATCACGGCAGGGGCCTCCAGTGGACGTCAACTCGGTATTGCTCGACATCCTGATCGTGATCGTCGCGGCGAAGATCGCTGCGGAGATCGCGGATCGCATCGGCTTCCCGGCGGTCGTCGCCGAGATCATCGCCGGGGTGCTCGTCGGGCCGTCGCTGCTCGGGGTCGTCGAGCCCAACGAGGTGCTGCACGTCCTCGCCGAGCTCGGCGTGATCTTGTTGCTCCTCGAGGTCGGCCTCGAGATGGACCTGCGGGATCTGCGTTCCGTCGGACGCGCGTCCCTCCTCGTGGCAGTCGTCGGCGTGGTCGTCCCGATGGTCACGGGCTTTGGTGCGGGCATCGGCCTCGGCTTCGACGGCAAGGAAGCATTGTTCGTCGGCGCGGCGCTGACAGCGACGAGCGTCGGCATCACCGCGAGGGTCTTCGGCGACCTCCGTGCGCTCGCAACGGTCGAAGCGCGCACCGTGCTCGGTGCCGCGGTCGCCGACGACGTGATCGGTCTGGTCATCCTCACGGTCGTCACGCGCATCGTCACCGAAGGCAGCGTGTCGGCCATCAGCATCACCGAGGTCACACTCGTCGCGATCGGGTTCGTCGTGATCGCGACTGCGCTCGCCTTGCGGATCGCGCCGCCGCTGTTCGCGGGTATCCGCCGCCACAGCCGGTCGGCGGGCACGTTGGTGGCGCTGGCGCTCGGTTTCACGCTCGCACTCGCCGAACTCGCGCACGCGGCCGACCTGGCGCCGATCATCGGCGCGTTCGTGGCCGGGCTCGCGCTGGCACGCACGAACTCGGCCGACCGCGTGCGCCGGGAGCTCGCGCCCGTCGGGCACCTGTTGATCCCCGTGTTCTTCCTCCAGATCGGTATCGACGTAGACCTCGAAGCGTTCACCGACGGCAAGGTGCTCTGGATCGCCGCGGTGCTGCTCCTGGTCGCCGTTGCCGGCAAGCTCGTGGCCGCGGCGGGCATGCTCGGCCGGCCGGGTGACAAGTTGCTCGTTGGCATCGGCATGATTCCACGCGGCGAGGTCGGGCTGATCTTCGCCACCCTCGGGCTCCGGGAGGGTGTGTTCGGCCAAGACGTCTACGGCGCGCTCATCCTCGTTGTGCTGCTCACCACGGTGCTGACGCCACCGGCCTTGCGCTGGCGGCTCCTGCGTATGCGCGCGGCGCGGCGCGCCAGGCCCGTGATCACCGGAGCCGCGTCGGACGCGCTCGTCGCCGTCGACGCGAGGGGGCGGGTCGCGATCGCGGGCGAGCCGATGCCGTCACAAGCGCTCGCCGTCGCGCTGGCGGCCGCCCGCCTTGCCGAGACGCACGCGCCGAGCGACGGTCTCCTGGAGTGGCTCGATGCGTTCCCGACCGGGCCGCGTCCGTGGGACGAACATGCCCGGGCCGAGTTCTGGCGTCTGCTCTCGGAGGGCGGGGCGCGGTCATGGCGACTGCTGACGGCGTCGGGCGTGTTGCAGCGCGCGCTCCCCGAACTCGACGACGCGCTGGCGCACCGGCTGCGCGGTGGGTTGGATCTCGATCCCCTTGCCGGGCTCCGCCTCTCGCGGGTGATCGCGGTGCGCGAAGCGCTCACGACAGCGGGCGGGCCGGCGTCCTCGGACGCGCTGATGGTCGCCGCGCTCGTGCTCGATGCCTGCGACGACGTTCCCGTCGAACCGGTAGTCGTGGCGCGACGCACGGTGCAGCGGCTCGACCTCGGCACGCCGGTCGAGCAGTCGGTCGCCGGCCTCGTGAACGACGCGGGCTTGCTCGCGGCGGCGTCGAAACGGGTCGACGGTCTCGCGGAGGAATCTGTCCTCCAGCTCGCCGTGCACCTCGGGAGCGCGGAGCAAGCACGCGCGTTGTGCGTCCTGACCCGCGCCACGTTCGTCGGTGACGACTGGGAACGCGAACGGTTCGACGCACTCGGCCACCTGGTGCTCGGTGCTCTCGCCCATCCGGAGCTGACGGGACGCGTGGCAGCCAACGAGGTCGAGCACCGCAAGGCGGAAGCGTGCGCGGCCACGAGCGACGCCGACGTGCGGGAGCGGATTCTGGCTGCGCCGCGCGAGTACGCGCTCGTACAAACGCCGGCCGACCTCATGCGGCACGCAACGCTGTGCGAGCCCACGCCGGGCCGCCACGACGTGCGGGTCGCGGTCGAACCCGTCGACGGCGACTATCGCGTCGAGGTCGCGACGCGCGACCGTATCGGTCTCGTCGCGAGCGTCACTCGTGCCTTGGCCGATGCAGGCTGCAACGTGCGCCTGGCAACAATCGTGACGTGGGGTGACGGGACCGCGTTCTCGTCGTATCTCGTTGCCGAACCGCCGCCCGATCCTGACGCGCTCACCGCCCGGTTGAAAGAGCTGGCCAAGGCGAGGCTCGAAGCGCGGCCGTTGCCGTCGGTGGTGCTGGTCTTCGACGACCACGGTTCGCCCTGGCGCACGCGGTGCACGATCGAAGCCGCCGACG
>JBEVDP010000558.1:0-5890 GCA_040513235.1 Acidimicrobiia bacterium
TAGGGCGGGCACCGCGTCGCGGTCACCGCGCTCGCCCAGCGCGAACGCCGCGGCTTCGGCAACCCAGGCGTCAGTGTCGTGCAACAGCGCGACGAGCTCGTCGAGCGTGAGCGCGTCGGCGAGCGCAGGTGCCGTGTCGGCCGCGCGCCGGCGCACCGTCGCATCGTCATCGGCCGCGGCTGCTCGCCACGCCGGCGGCGCGGCCACGCGCCCGGCGCGCACGAGCGCCGCAAGCGCCGTCGCGCGCACGCCGGGATCGGGATCCGCGGTGACGAGCCGGGCCAGGCCGGCTTGCGCGGCGCCGTCGAGATCGGTCCGCAGTCCGAGCGCAGCGGCGGCCGCGGCGCGAGCGGTCGCGGCCTCGTCCATGGCCAGGACCGTACCCCTCCAGATCACTCTCCGTGGTGTCGACGCGCCGGGGTGGCCCGAGGGCGGAACTGGGAGACCGGCATGGCACTCTGGGGGGCGATGTGCCCCGCCCCGCCGAGTTCCGTCGCGACACGAGTCTGGACCGTCCCTGTCGCCTCGGCCGGCCGCGGGCGGAGCTGAGCCGTGAAGCGCACCTCGCCGTTGTCGGCCCCGCCGCCCGAGCAAGCCCTGCCCGGTCTCGGCGCGCCCACGTCCCCGACCGCCGTAGGGCCGCCCGGCTCCGACGAACCGACCGGCGGGCGCACGCGGAAGTGGCGCCGTTGGATGACATGGGGCCTCGTCGTCGCGGGAATCCTCGCGTTCGTCATCATCCTCGGTTCGGCGATCCGATTGCCCTACTACTCCGTCTCGCCCGGTTCGGCGCTCGACATGACGCAGCGCGTCGGCATCGAGGGCGCGCCGCAGTACGAACCCGACGGCGAGATCATGCTGCTGTTCATCCGCCAGCGCGCGCGCGTGAACGTATGGGAGTGGCTCCGCGCTTCGTTCGACCCCGACATCGATCTGCACAAGGAACAGGAATTCGTCGGCGACCAATCGCCCGAGGACGTGCGCACGCAGTCCGACGCAGACATGGCCGCGTCGCAGATCGCCGCGAAGAGAATCGCACTCGAAGCCGCGGGCTACGAGGTCCCTCTGGCCGACGGGCAAGTCGTGCTCGCAGTCGCGCCCTCGCGCCCGGCCAACGATGTCCTGGCGCCGGGCGACGTGTTGCTCGCCGCCGACGGACAGGAACTCGTCGAGCCGGGCGATCTGGGTGAGATCGTCCGCGCCCACGCGCCGGGAGAGACGGTCGACATCACGTTGCTGCGCGAAGGCGTCGAACAAACTGTCGCGGTCGGCACCGAAGCCGCCGATGACGGCAGCACGATCATGGGGATCCGTACCGCCGGCAACTACGCCTTCCCTGTCGAGATCGAACTCGACACCAGCTCGATCGGTGGTCCGTCCGCCGGCCTTGCCATGACGCTGTCGATCATCGACCAGCTGACCCCGGGCAATCTGACCGGCGGGCGGGACGTCGCCGTGACGGGCACCATCGAAGAGGACGGACACGTCGGCGAGATCGGTGGCATCAGTCAGAAGGCGGTGGCCGCGCGCGCCGCGGGCGCCGACCTGTTTCTGGTGCCCAAGTGCACGACGGCAGAGTTCAAGGCGCAGTGCGAGGACGAAGTCGAACGCGCGATCAAAAGGGCGGGCTCGTTGCTGGTCGTTCCCGTCGCGACAGTCGACGAAGCACTGGCGGCGCTCGAAGCAGCCGGCGGTGATCCGGTCGACGTCGCTCCGCATGCCGCAGCCTGAAACGGGTGATGCCGCCGACGCGTCGTCGGATTGACGTTTCGCCCGTCGTCGTCACCGGGACGCGCGCGTGCTCACTACGATGACGCCCGGTCCTGTTCACCGGTTCGTGGAGGGGTTGCATGGCTGAGTCCGAGCGTCGGCAGCGGGTCATCAGCAGCACGCCCCGGCTCTCGGTCGACGACGTCGCCAATCGTGCGTTCGCGACGGGCATGCGCGGCTACTCCACCGCCGAGGTGCGCTCGTTCCTCCGCCGTGTCTCCGAGGAGCTCGCATCGGCCCGCGAACGCGAGGAACAGCTCGTTGCCGCGCTCGACGATCTCGAGGAGCAGCTGCACGCGCCCCGGCCACTCGACGAGCAACAGTTGCTCGACGCCCTCGGCGAGGAGACAGCCCGCCTGCTGCGTACTGCCCGTGAAGCCGCCGACGACATCCGCAACCGCGCGGAAGAGCGGTCGACACGAGTCATGGAGGAAGCCCAGACCGAGGCGCACCGTCTCCGCACCGATGCGCAGGAGATACTCGGCGTCCGCACCCAAGAAGCAGAAGGCATCGCGGCGGAGATCGTCGGCGAGGCCGAATCCCGTGCCACCGAGATACGGACCACGAACGAACGAACTGCCGATGAGCAGCGGCTCCTCGCGGAGACCGAGGCCGCGGCGATCGTCGAGTCCGCGCGCCAGCAAGGCCGCGAGATGCTCGACGAAGCGCGCGCCGCACGCGAACGAGTTCTCGTCGACCTCGGTCGCCGGCGCAACCTCCTGCAGGGGCAGGTCGAAGAGTTACGCCAAGGCCGCGACCGCCTGCTCGACGCGTACCGCGTCGTGAAGCGCACCTTCCTCGACGCGACCGAAGCCCTCGCGCAGGTTGAAGCGCGCGCCGTCTCGGGGCGCACCCTCTCGCCCGAAGCCGGTGAAGCGCCGAGCGGGAGCGAAGTGACCACGCACGAGACCGCCGTCGACGCACTCAAAG
Source organism: Acidimicrobiia bacterium (assembly GCA_040513235.1). Taxonomy (GTDB): domain Bacteria; phylum Actinomycetota; class Acidimicrobiia; order IMCC26256; family PALSA-610; genus JANNHK01. The sequence continues at coordinate 2,701 of JBEVDP010000558.1, forward strand.
AGTCGGTCGAGGAGATCGACACGCGTGGCGGCGCCGCGCTCGCCGACGTCGACTCGTTGTTCGCGCGCATCCGCGCCGGTCATCACGAGCCGGCGGTCTCAGACGACGCCGCGCCCGGCGCCGATGAGGCCGACGCACAGCCGACGCTCGCGCCCGACGAATCGGAGCCCGCGCCGGAGATCGTCGTCGAGCCCACGCCTGAGCCCGATGCCGCACCGCCGGTCGCGGAAGCGACCCCGAGCGCCGCCGACGCATGGCGCGCGCAGCATCGGACCGCGGTCGCGCCGCTCCTGGCACCGCTGGTGAAGGCCGCCAAGCGCTCGGCTCAGGACGAGCAGAACGCACTTCTCGACGCGGTGCGGCGGCACAAGGGCCGGCCGTCGTCGGAGCAGGTCCTCGCCGACCGCGACACGCTCGTCACGACCTGGGTGCAGGTGATGCGGAGCGCGCTCGACGAGGCGTACACGGACGGTCGGGTCGCCGCCGGCGCCGCGCCGGGGTCGGCGCCGGATCCACTGTTGCAGGAAGCCGCGGGCGCGGTCACCGATCCGCTGCGCGAGCGCATCGCCCTGGCGATCGACGACGGCGACGCTGGCGACACGAGCGGGCTCGTCGAGCGCATCGGCGCTCGGTACCGCGAGTGGAAGAACCAGCAGCTCGACCAAGCGCTCGGCGATGCCCTCGTCGTCGCGTGGTCACGCGGTGTCTACGACGGCACCGGCGACGGCGGCGTGCTCCGGTGGGTGCCCCTGGTCGAGGGCCGCTGTGCCGATTGCGACGACAATGCGTTGGAACCGACCGTGAAGGGTTCCGAGTTCCCCACCGGCCAACCGCATCCGCCGGCACACCCCGGCTGTCGCTGCCTGCTCGCGCCCGCCGACGCCGTCACCGCAGGCTGAACGCGTTCCACGCCGCGCCGGGAATACCATCCGCCCGATGCGTGTCACCCCGGCCGACGTGCCGCGACGTCCACTCGGCTTGCGTGGCTGGCTGATCGGGGCGGCGGTCGCCTTCGTCTTCTTGTTGTTGAGCGTGCGCGGTCTCGCGCGCTTCTACACCGATTACCTGTGGTTCGAGGAGGTCGGATTCACGGACACGTGGCGCTCGCTGCTCGGCGCCAAGGCCGTTCCCGCCCTGATCTTCTCCGCAGTCTTCTTCGTCTTGCTGTTGGTCAATTTGATCGTGGCCGACCGTATTGCACCTCGCTACCGGGCCACCGCCGGCCCCGAAGACGAGATCATCGAGCGCTACCGCACCTACGTCGCGCCCTACGCGGGCCGCTTGCGGGTGATCGTCGCGTTGTTCTTCGCGCTCGTGATGGGCGGCGGCGTCTCGGCCGAATGGCGCAGTTGGGTGCTGTTCTCGAACTCGGTGGACTTCGGGGTCGACGATCCGCAGTTCGGACGCGACATCGGCTTCTACGTGTTCCGGCTGCCGTTCCTCGAGTTCGCCGTCGGCTGGGTGTTCGCGGCACTGCTCGTCGTGCTGATCGTCACCGCCGTGTTCCATTACCTGAACGGCGGCATCCGCTTGCAGAGCCCATGGCAGCGAGTGACGCCGCAGGTGAAAGTCCACCTGTCAGTGATCCTCGCCCTCATGGCGCTCACCAAGACCGCGCAGTACTACCTCGCGCGTTACGAGTTGGTCTTCTCCCAGCGCGGCTTCATTGAGGGTGCGGGTTTCACCGACGTCAAGGCGCAGCTCCCCGCGCTCAACCTGCTGATGATCATCTCGATCGCGGCGGCCGCGCTGTTCATCGCGAACATCTTCCGCAAGGGTTGGGTGTTCCCGATCATCGCCGTCGGCTTGTGGGCGTTCATTTCGCTCGTGGTCGGCACGATCTATCCGGCGGTGATCCAGCGGGTTCGCGTCGAGCCCAACGAGTTCGAGCGCGAATCGCCGTACATCGAACGCAACATCGAAGCGACGCGTGAAGCGTTCGGAATCGGCGGGATCGTCGACGAGGAGTTCGACTACGCGGCGGATCTCGATGCGGCCGACGTCGAAGCGCACCAGGCCACGCTCGCGAACATCCGGCTCTGGGACCCCGCGCCGACGCAAGCGGTCTACGGCGCCCAGGACGAAGACTTCTCGTTCTATCGAATTTCTGACGTCGACGTCGACCGGTATCGGGTCGGGGACGAAATGCTTCCCGCGACCGTGTCGGTGCGCGAACTCAACCAAGGCGGGATCCCAGAGGGCACCTGGACGAACCGCCACCTGGTGTACACACACGGATTCGGAGTCGTCGCATCGACAGCGAACCTCGCGGTGGAGGGTGAGCCGTCGTATCTCATCTCGGGGTTCCCGCCCGCCGGTGAGCTGTCTGCTGATCTCGAGCCGGGCGTCTACTTCGGCGAGGGCGCGAGCGGGTACACCGTCGTCGACACGAACGTGCCCGAACAGCAGGCGGCGAGTGGCGAAACCACCGAGGAGATCCGGTACTCAGGTGCGGCCGGCGTCGAGACCTCGAACTTCATCCGCCGCTCCGCGCTCGCACTTCGCTTCGCCGACTGGAACCTGTTCGTTTCCGGCCAGATCGACGGCGACTCGAGGGTGCTCTACAAGCGCGACGTTCGCGAGCGGGCCGCCACCGCGGCGCCGTTCTTGCGCTTCGACGCCGACCCGTATCCTGTCGTGCTCGACGGGCGCGTCCTCTGGGTGCTCGACGCCTACACGATCTCCGATCGGTACCCGTACTCCGAGTCGTTGCGACCCACGAACCTTCCCCCGGGCAGCGGGCTGAACACGCGGTTCAACTACGTCCGCAACTCGGTGAAGGCGACGGTCGACGCCTACGACGGCACGATTCGTTTCTACGTCATCGACGAGTCGGATCCGCTGATCCAGGCCTACCAGGGAGCATTCCCCGAACTGTTCAGCAGCGTCAACGAAATGCCCGAAGGTCTGCGGGAGCACTGGCGCTACCCCGAAGACCTGTTTCGCGCCCAGTCGGAGCATTACGCGCTGTACCACATGACCAATCCCGCCGACTTCTATCGCAAGGAGTTGATTTGGGATGTCGTCCCCGATCCGGGCACCGGGGGCAACGAGTCCGATGAACAGACCACGCAAACGACCATCGTGGATACTGAAGCGCGCGAGACCGCGACCCTGCCCGCATCCGGTAACCCGATACCGCCCTATTACCTCACGATGCAGCTGCCCGGCGAGCAGGGCCAAGAGTTCG
>JBEVDP010000559.1:0-13856 GCA_040513235.1 Acidimicrobiia bacterium
GTCGACGACCTCGCGGCGCAGATCCGCGACCTCCTGGTGCCCCGCGCCCCGAACGAGGGCCGGAATGCCATCATCGAGATCCAGGGCACCGAGGGCGGCGAGGAGGCGAACCTCTGGGCGGGCGACCTGTTCCGCATGTACGAGCGTTTCGCCGAGCGCCACGGCCTGAAGATCGAGGTGCTCAGCAGTCAGCCGTCGGATCACGGCGGATTTCGCGATGTGACGTTCGTGACCAAGGGCGAAAAGGCGTGGGGACGCTTCAAGTACGAAGGCGGGCCGCACCGCGTGCAGCGCGTCCCCGCGACCGAGAGCCAAGGCCGTATCCACACCAGCGCGGCAACGGTGGCGGTGTTGCCCGAAGCCGAAGACATCGACGTCGAGATCGACCCGAACGATCTCGAGATCGACGTGTTCCGCGCGACGGGGCCGGGCGGGCAGTCGGTGAACACGACCGACTCCGCGGTGCGCATCACGCACAAACCCACAGGTCTCGTCGTGTCGTGCCAGGACGAGAAGAGCCAGCTCCAGAACAAGGACAAGGCGCTGCGCATCCTGCGGTCGCGGTTGCTGAAGGCCGAACAGGACCGCCAGCAAGCCGAGCAGAGCGCGGCGCGGCGCGATCAGGTGAAGAGCGGCGGACGGTCGGAGAAGATCCGCACGTACAACTTCAAGGAGAACCGCGTCACCGACCATCGCATCGGGCTCACGATCTATTCGCTCGATCGGGTACTCGCGGGTGACCTCGACGAGGTCGTCGACGCGCTCGCCGCTGACGAACGCGCGCGGCAGCTTGGCGCGGAGTAATCCCGATCGCCACGTGGCGCGTCCTGCGCGCGGAGATCGAACGCGAGGTCGGCGCCAATGACGCGCGCTTCTTGGTCAACGAAGCGTCGGGCTACAGCGCGGCGGAGTGGCTGGATGCGGCCGACGTCGAAGCGCCCGAACGAGCGGAGACGCGGTTGCGGGCGATGACAGCGCGACGCGTCGCGGGAGAACCGCTGCAATACGTACTGGGTTCGTGGTCGTTCCGCGGACTTGACCTCGCGATCGACCAGCGCGTGTTGATCCCGCGACCGGAGACGGAGTGGGTGGTCGAGGTCGCGCTCGAGGAGGCGCAGCGGCTCGGGCTGATGCGCGCGAAGCGGCGTCCCGCGCTCGACCGCCCGACGCTTGCCTACCTTGCCGACCTGGGGACCGGTTCGGGCGCAATCGCCCTCGCGTTGGAACGGGAGTTGCCCGAAGCCGAGGTCTGGGCGACCGACGTGAGCGACGACGCGCTGGCCGTCGCGCGGGCCAACGTCGCCGGGTGCGCGGCGACCCGCGTCCGGTTGGGCGCGGGCTCGTGGTTCGACGCACTGCCGGACGAGCTCCGGGGCCACCTGACGATGATCGTGTCGAACCCGCCGTACGTCGCCGCTTCCGAACTGCCGGATCTGCCGCCCGAGGTCGCGCAGTACGAACCGCACACCGCGTTGATTTCGGGTCCGAGTGGGCTCGAGGCACTCGCGCATCTACTCGCGGAGGCGCCCGGCTGGTTGACGAACCCCGGCGGACTCGTCTGCGAACTCGCGCCCCACCAGGCCGAGGCCGCGTGCGCGCAGGCAACCGGCTTCAGCGAGGTATTCGTGCGTGACGATCTCACCGGCCGTCCCCGCGTCCTCGTCGCGCGTCTTGGGTAGGGTGCGCGGCCTGAGGCGAGGAGCAGCTGCGCACGTATCGTGCGCAGCCTGAGCCGGGGCCCGAGCGGCCCTCTGAGCGGAGAAAGATGGCCGACGAACTCGATGTCGACGCGATGCTTGCTCGGTTCCGAGAGCGCGCCGCGGCCGTGAAGGATCGCCCCTTTCCGCCGGTAGCCGGCCCGGAGCGGCAGCAGTTCCTCGAGCGTGCACAGCTCGACTTCCAGGACTACGCGATCGTCGGCGACGCCTCGTGGGTATTCGAGGACGGCGTGCTCACGCTCACCGTCGATCTCCGTCCGCCGGCCGAATAGGGCGTCAGATCCGGCGTGCTTGTTCGTCGGGACGCTCGTTGACGTCCATGCGTTGTAAGAACGCTCGATCGATCGCGACCCAGAGCGTTTTCGAGAACGGGTAGAGCACGATCGGCCCGAACAGCGCAATCGGGATCGTGAGCCCGAGCGTCAGCCCGATCGGCAGGTCGGGGATCGTGACGATGAAGATCGTCAGGAACACGAGTAGGAACAGCCCGCCGACGAGGATGATGTTGATTGCGAGCGCCCCGGCGAAGTAACCCGACTCGCGTTCGAAGTGCAGTCCGCAGCGCGGGCAGTCGTCGACCATGCGGAACCAGTTCTTGAAGAGCTTTCCCGATCCGCAACGCGCGCAACGCCGCGTGACGCCCCGCCACAAGGTCTTCCCGCGTCCCGGCTGATCGGCCACGACGGCAGGCTACTCGGCGATCGAATTCGCTGATCCGTCGTTGGTGAGCCGGACGCGCCGACCCTCCCACTCCGCGGTGGTGAGCGCGGTGGCGAGCGCGACATCGCTTGTGCGCGCCAACGCGCGCCGGCCGTCGTCGGTGAGCAGCGTGACGGTTGCATTCGCGGCCGTGTCGTCGCGGTCGAACGCGACCGACGTCGCCTCGATCGTGGCAGTCCCATCGACGAGCCCTGCGATCGCGCGGGCCGGTTGGGCATCGACCCGCGCTTGGGTCTTGGCAGGGTCGACGCGGCGGAAACCGGCCGCGGGCGGTCCAGTCGACCACACGCCGACCGCGTGCTTCGTGATGTACCAACCGAGCGCGGTCGTGAGCCCGTAGCTGCCCGGGTCGGCGCGCAGCGCGTGCACCATCTGCGCGATTCCGTGCGTCGGGTAGTTGTTCACCGGCCCGCCGGCGAACCCGAGCCCGCCAGTGACCGTCAAGGGGCGAGCGTCACTCGCGGCAATGCCGAGTTCCCTCGCCGCGACCTGCACCGCGGAGGGGAAGCACGAATAGATGTCGAACCGGGCGACATCGTCGGCGCCGATGCCGGCCGCGCCGAGCGCATCGGCGGTGGCCGCAGCGATGCCGGGGGAGCGCGTGAGCGTGTCGCGCTCGGAGACGAAGTAGTGGTCGTGACTCTCGGCCGCGGCGTGGAGAAACACCATGTGTGCGTCGGCGATGCCGGCCGCGCGGGCGGTCTCGTAGGCGCACAGGATCACGGCCGCGCCCTGGTCGACGTCGATGTTTGCGCACATGCGCTTGGGATACGGGAACGCGACCATACGATTGTCCGCGGTGACCGTGTGGATCTCCTCGGCCGTGAACGCCGTGCGCGACCACGCGTTCGGGTTCTCAGCCGCGATGCCCGCGAAGCGCGACCAGAGTTCGCCGACGGCCTGCTGATGCTGGGCAATCGAGCGGCCTGCCTCAGCGCGCAGTGCGGTCTCGAACAGCGGGTACACGAGCGTCGGCGCGGCCGCACCGTGGGCCAACTCGTAGTCGCTGCTACCGGGGCGGCCGTCGCCAATTACCCAGGGGCACGGCTCGTCGCCGCCGGAGTCCCATGTGAGTTCGTAGCGCGGCTCACGCCGCGCCCGCCACCGCGTGTACATGCTCTCGGCGCCACCGATGAGTACGACGTCGCAATCGCCGCGCTGGATGCGCTCGGCGAACTCGTCGACGAGCAGCTGCGGGCTGTTGCCGCCGACGGTCGACACCGCGGTGGTGCGCGGTGTGATACCGAGCCGGCGCGCGAGAAGCGCACCGGGGTCGGGGTACGGCCACGACACGATCATCACGACCGCGACGATGTCGGTCTGCGCGAGCAATGAGGCGCCCGCGTCGGCTTCGGCTACGCGGGCGGCGTCCTCCAACAGCTCGATGGGCGGCTTCGCCGCTTCGGCAGGGACGCGTTGCGATGTCTGTCCGACACCGACGACGACCGGACTACGTGGATCTATGGGCACGGCGGCGAAAACTACTGCCTACGGCGTCACGTCACCGCGAGGACCGGCCACGACGGCTCGCCCGGCGCGGCGCTGTCGCGACAGATCGAACGGTAGGGGCAGCGCACGCACACGTCGGCCTCGGCAACACCTGTCCAGTCGACCTGTTCCTTCATGTGCTCGACGGCAGAACGCAGTTCTTCCTCCACGAACACGAGGTCGTCGGCGTCGGGCTCCCACGGCTCCGGGTCCTCGTCGATCTCGGGCTGCAGGTACTCGTAGCGCAATCGCAGTCGCAGACCGCGCTTCGCTGCGGCAGCTCCGAGGACGAACGCTTGCACGCGCGCCGCGGGAACGTCCGCAACGCGCGTGTGCCAGAGACCTCCGGTCTTGTAGTCACGCGCGTCGAGCAGGCCGTCGTGGATCCAGATCGCGTCGATCCGAGCCGTTGCCATGAACATTGGTGGCGGCAGACGGTGGAACCGTGCGAGTTCCTGTTCGTGGGCGTCGCGCGTCGAGGCGGCGGCCGGACAACGATGCTCGTGCTGACGAATCAGCGTTCGCATGTGATCGCTCTCGTCGCCGTGCAGCGTGAGCACGTCCCGCACGTGCGCGTCGTCGGCACACGAGCCCGTTTCGTGGATGCGGCAGAGCATCTCGTGGACGAACATGCCCTGGTCGTTCGGTGGCCCCGGGTCGCTCACCGGGACACCGAGGAGATCGGCGAGGAAGAACCGGCGTCCGCAGCGCGTGAAGTTCTCGAAGCTGCTCGGGGTGACGCCGACGATGTCGGCCAGCAGACGTCGTTTCATACGAAGGCCTCGCAGCCGGCGATGAACGGGCACCACGCGCAGTCACTGCCGGCCTTGGCCTGGCCGAGCGCGGCGTTCTCCTGCACGAGCCGTACGCGGTCGGCGATCCAAGCGTGGGCCTCGGCCCGTTCGACGGCGAGGTCGGGCGTGTGCTCGACGACCTCGTGCTCGAGGAGGTCGGCGACGACGATGTGGAGCGCGTCGGGTGCCCACATCTCGGTACGGACGAGCGCACAGCGCAGCTCGATCGGGTCGAGGAGCGGCGCACCGACGCGGCGTCCACCGAGTTTCAAGACGCGCAGCTCGCACGATCCGTCGGGTCGTTCCAGCGCGAGGCCGGGATCGCCGGTGAGGTCGACGCCGAGCTCCGGGAGCGGGGTGCGCCACCCGAGATCGACTCGCCGGCCGGGCCGGTCGCCGAAGACGGCGCGGTACCCCTGAACCGCAGCGCGGTACAGATGGATCTGCTCCGGTTCGAGCTCGCCCGGTTCGACGAAGGCGGTCACCTCGAGATGGTCGACGTCGCTGTGGGCCAGCTTGGCGTCCTCGATCAGGCGATTCGAAACCGCGAAGCGCGCGTCAGCGGTTTTGTTGGCCCGCCGCTTGGCGCCGTCGTGCTCCTTCGCGAGCCGCCGCCGGCACATCGTCTCCGCCCGCCGCAACATCGACGGCGTAACCCGCGGCGCTTCGTCGACCTCCACGTCAGGCACCGTAACCGCCGGGTGAGACACCACCGGGGGACCGACGCCACTCTGTGCAACCGCCCGAGCGGGAGGGGCGTCAGTACACTCGTCGGGATGCGGATCGCGATCGGTGCCGACCACGCGGGGTACACGCTCAAGCAGTATCTCGTCGGGGTGTTGAAGGAGTGGGGCCACGACGTCGACGACCTCGGAACGCAGTCGGAGGAGCCCGTCGACTACCCGCCGATCTGCGCGAGCGTCGGCCGCGCGGTCGTCGCGGGGTCGGCCGATATGGGGATCGTGCTCGGCGGCAGCGGGCAGGGCGAGCAGATCTCGGCCAACAAGGTTCACGGGGTCCGAGCCGCGCTGTGCCACGACCTGTACACCGCGCGGCTCGCCCGAGAGCACAACGACGCCAACGTGCTGTCGATGGGCGCGCGCATCCTCGCGCCGGCTCTCGCCGAGGAGATCACCCGCATGTTCCTGGAGACCGCGTTTGCCGGCGGCCGCCATGCGCGCCGCATCAAGGAGATCGCCACGATCGAGGCCGAGGAGGCGCGATGACCGAACTCGAACGCACCGACCCCGCCGTCGCCGAGATCGTGCGCCGCGAGCTCGAGCGTCAGAACACGACCGTGCAGTTGATCGCGTCCGAGAACTTCACCTCGCGTGCCGTGCTCGAAGCGCAAGGGACGGTGCTCACCAACAAGTACTCCGAGGGCTATCCGGCCAAGCGGTACTACGGAGGGAACTACGTCGTCGACGAAGTGGAGCAGCTGGCCCGCCGCCGGGCTTGCGAATTGTTCGGCGCCGACTACTCCAACGTGCAGCCCCACTCGGGTGCGAACGCCAACATGGCCGCGTTCCTCGCGGTGCTCGACCCGGGCGACAAGGTGCTCGGGATGCGACTCGACCAGGGTGGGCATCTCACCCACGGGTCGCCGGTCAACTTCTCCGGCCGCATCTACGACTTCGTTGCGTACGGCGTCCGCGACGACGACGAGACACTCGACTACGACGCGCTCCGCGCGCTCGCAGTCGCCGAACGGCCGAAGATGATCATCGCGGGAGCAACCGCATACTCCCGCGTCATCGACTTCGCCGCGTTCCGCTCGATCGCCGACGAGGTCGGCGCACTGCTGCTGGTGGACGCGGCCCACATCGCGGGGCTCGTGGCTGGGGGCGTGCACCCCTCGCCCATCCCACACGCCGACATCGTCACCTTCACGACCCACAAGACGCTGCGCGGGCCGCGCGCCGGGGCGATCCTGTGTCGCGAGGAGTATGCAGCGGCCATCGACAAAGCGGTGTTCCCCGGTCTCCAGGGCGGGCCGCTCATGCATGTCATCGCGGCGAAGGCGGTGGCGTTCCACGAGGCCGCGCAACCCGAGTTCAAGCAGTACGCGGCCGACATCGTGGTGAACGCGCGGGCACTGGCGGCCGCGCTCGCCGACGAGGGCTTCCGCATCGTGTCGGGCGGCACCGAGAACCACCTGATGCTCGTCGACCTGCGGTCGTTCGGAGTCACCGGCAAGGTCGCGCAGGAGGCGCTCGATCGGGCCGGCATCACGTGCAACAAGAACGCGATCCCGAACGACCCGGAGAAGCCGTTCACCACGAGCGGGCTGCGACTCGGCACCGCCGCGGTTACGACCGCAGGCATGGGGCCCGAGCAGATGCGGGAGATCGCGTCGATGATCGGTGCGGTGCTCCGGGCGGTCGACGACGAGCAGAACGCGGCCGACGTCCGCGACCGGGCCAACCGCCTCTGCTCGAAGTTCACGCCCTACCCGGAGCTCTAGGCGCGTGCGGCTCAACGCCAACCGCGCGGTGGACGGAGGGAGCGGAGCGACCGGAGGACACTCGCCAGCGAGCGAGCGGCCGCGGGGCGGGTATCCCGCCCCGCAGCGAGCGAGCGCATAAATATGAAGGGCTACGGGGTCATCATCGCGGTAGCGATCGGCGTCACCTTGTTGGCGACCCCGATTGTGCGGTGGCTCGCGGTGCGGCTCGGAGCCGTCGTGCCGCCGAAGGCCGACGCCCGCCACGTGCATACACGCCCCACGCCCACGCTCGGTGGGGCGGCGATGTTCCTGGGCTTCCTCGCCGCGATGGCGGTCGCGTCGCAGATGGACCAGTTCCACCTGATGTTCGAGGACAACTCCGAGCCGTTCGGCATCATGCTCGCGGCCGGGATCATCTTCCTGGTGGGCGCGCTCGACGACCTGATCGATGTGTCGCCGCCCGCGAAGCTCGCCGGACAGGTGCTCGCCGCGTCGATGCTCGTGCTGTTCGGTGTGACGATGTTCTACTTCCGGATGCCGTTCGACCTCTTCGGCACCGACGTCTTGGTGTTGTCGAACGACTGGACCCCGCTCGTCACCGCGCTGTGGGTTGTGCTCATGTCGAACGCGATCAACCTGATCGACGGCCTCGATGGCCTCGCGGCCGGGATCGTGGCGATCGCGGGCACCGCGCTCTTCCTCTTCGCCGACCAGCTGTTCGAAGCCGGTCGCCTCGACGGTGCCAACATCGCGCCCCTCATCGCGATCATCGCGGTCGGGATCTGTCTCGGGTTCCTCCCGTACAACTGGAACCCGGCCCGGATCATCATGGGCGACGCCGGCGCCCTTTTCCTCGGGTTGTTGCTGGCGGTGCCCACCATCACGATCGGGGGCCGCACCGACTTCGGGTTCTCGGGGAGCACGTACTTCTTCTTCGCGCCCCTGCTGATCCCGATCGTGATCCTCGGCGTGCCGATCCTCGACACCGCGTTCTCGTTCGTCCGGCGCCTGTTTTCCCGCCAGAAGTGGCACCTCGGCGACGCGGGCCACCTGCACCACCGCCTGATGCGCCTCGGCCACGGCCCGCGCCGGTCGGTCGTGATCCTGTGGGCGTGGACCGCGATCCTGTCGGGGGTCGCGCTCCTGCCCGTCTACACGAACGAAGGGAACGCCCTCGTCCCGTTCGCGGCCGCGGCGCTCCTGCTCGGCCTGTACGTCTGGTTCCATCCCGGACGGCGGATCGCCCGGTTGGAATCGGAGCGCAACCGCCACCCGACGGGCGACGCGAGCGAGTCCGTCGTCGACCTCGAGGCGCGCCGTCGCCAACGGGCGTAGGTTGCCGGTCGCACGGGCCGGAGTTCTTCCATGAATCTTGTCGAAAATCCGGCTTCGGTTTGACTGGCTGAGAAGCCCCACCGTAGATTGCGAATACATTCACAAGCAGCCGTTTCGACAGTCGCGGGTGCCGTCGGACGGGGAATTTCGGAGTTGCAACCAGTGGAACTTCGCGACCGGCAGGCCACCTGGAACGGCTTCGGCGAAGCCCTTTCGCTGGCCGTTGGCTTGGTCATCACTCCGCTGCTGTTCGCCCTGTTCGGTTGGTGGCTCGACCGCATGTTCGGCACCGGCCCGGTGCTCGCGATCGTGTTCGGGCTGCTCGGCCTGCTCGGCCAGTGCGCGCACATGTACTACGCGTACCAAGCGCGCATTGAGAAGGAAGAGGAGGGGAAGCCGTGGAAGCGATCCCCGCAGTAGAGCGCGACATCGCGCTCGACCTCGTCAAGCGCGGGCTGCTCGTCAGCCCGGCCGTCGTGCTCGTCGCCGGCTTGATCTCCGGCGTCGAAGGCGCACTGAGCGCGGGGCTGGGCCTCGCGATCGTCCTCACGAACTTCCTCGCCGCCGCGTACATCGTGTCGTGGGCCGCGCATACTTCGCCCCAAGCGGCCGGCGTCGCCGCGTTGAGCGGCTACGTCGTGCGCCTCGCAGTTGTCGTCGCGGCGCTGTTCCTGCTGCGTGACGTGTCGTGGATCGACTTCGCGACGCTCGGTCTCACCGTCGTCATCGCCCACATCGGTTTGCTCACCTGGGAAGCGCGCCACGTGTCGTTCTCACTGGCCGCACCCGGGATCCGTCCCAATAGCTCTGCTGCGCTCTCGGGAGACGAATGAACGTGCTGGCGCTCGAGTTTCCGTCGATCAGCCACCTGACGAACTGGCCGGAGATCGCGTTCGGCTTGAACAAGGTCGGACTGATCTACATCTTCGCCACGGTGGCGACGTTGTCGATCTTCCTCATCGGTGGTTCGAAGAAGCAGATGGTGCCCCGCGGCATCCAGAACATCGCCGAGTCGGGCGTCGAGTTCGTCCGCGAGCAGGTCATCATGCAGACGATCGGGCCCGACGGTCTCGCGTTCCTGCCGGTGCTGACGACGATGTTCTTCTTCATCTTCTTCAGCAACATCACCGAGGTCCTACCCGGGGTGCAGTTCCCCGCAAATGCGCGCTTCGGCATCCCGCTGGTGCTCGCGCTGATGGTCTGGGCGATCTATTGGATCGTCGGTTTCATCAAGCAGGGGCCGCTGCACTACCTCAAGAACGCGACGGTCCCGCCCGGGGTCCCGAAGGCGATCCTTCCGCTGGTCGCGCTCATCGAGTTCCTGCAGATCCTTATCGTCCGCCCGTTTTCGCAAGCAGTCCGGCTCTTCGCCAACATGCTCGCCGGCCACCTCATCCTGGTGACGTTCGGGGTGCTGTGCGCGGCCCTCTTCGCACTGCAGTGGTACGTCGTGCTGCTGCCGCCAACGTTCGTGCTGCTGGTCTTCCTCACCGCCTTCGAGGTCCTCGTGAGCTTCCTGCAGGCGTTCATCTTCACGATCTTGACTGCCGTGTACATCGGCAGCTCCACGCACCCCGAGCACTGAGCCAATAGGAGGCTTGAGCGTGTCCGTGCTTCAGCTAATCGCACAACAGGATCCCGGCGAACTCGAGGCGGGTCTCACGGCAGTCGGCCGTGGCATCGTCTACGGCGGCGCCGCGATCGGCCCTGGCATCGGCATCGGCTTGGTGGTCGGCAACGCCATCACCGCGATGGCGCGCCAGCCCGAGTCGGCCGGAACCGTCCGTACCACCATGTTCCTCGGCATCGCGTTCACCGAAGCGCTCGCGCTCTTCGGGTTCGTGCTGGCGTTCATCATCACCGGTTGATGACGAAGGGAGAAGCGGTGCGCATCCGCATCCGGTTACCGCTAACGCTTCTTGGCGTCGTTCTCGCGGTGTTCTCGTTCGCGGGCCCTGCGTTCGCGCAGGAAGGCGAAGAGCACGAGTTCGCCGACGAAGAGGCCGAGGAGTGCTTCGAAATCCTCGAAGACGGCGGCAAGGTCGACGACTGCCAGGAGGCGCCGAACCCGCTCGTCCCCGTGGTCAACGAGATCATTTGGGGCTCGCTCGCGTTCTTGGTGCTGCTCGTCGGCATGTGGAAGTTCGGTCTGCCCGCCGTGCAGAACATGATGCACGCGCGCGAAGAGCGCATCCGCGAAGACCTCGAGCGCGCGGAGTCGGCGAAGACCGAGGCCGAAGGTGTCCTGCAGGGCTACGAAGTGCAGCTCGCCGACGCCCGAAACGAGTCCGGTCGCATCATCGACGAGGGGCGGCAGGCCGGCGAGCAAGTGCGCCGCGACGTCATCGCCCGCGCCGACGAAGAGGCGAACGAGATCCGGGCCCGGGCCCAGGCCGACATCGAGCTGCAGCGCGAGCGTGCGCTCCAGGAACTGCGGGCCGAAGTGGCGTCGATGTCCATCGAGCTGGCCAGTCGCATCGTCGAGCGCAACCTCGACAGCGACACCAACCGCCAGCTCGTCGACAGCTTCATCCAAGAGGTCGGGAGCAACTAACCGATGGCCGATCGCGTCGAGGTCTACGCGCAGGCACTGCTCGAGATCGCCCAAGCCGAAGGACACGTCGGTGAGGTCGAAGACGAGCTGTTCCGGTTCGCGCGTGTCGTCGAAGGAAACGACGAGCTGCGGATGGCGTTGAGCGACCGCACGCTCCCCGCCGAACGCCGCATGGCGATCGCCGAGGAGCTGCTCGACCATCGCGCGCTGGCGACGACGACGGCGATCGCTTCGTTCATCGTCGGCATCGGCCGCGGCCACGACCTCGTCGCGATCGTGCAGCGCTTCGTCGAGCTCGCGGCGTCGAATCGCCAGCACGAAGTCGCCGAGGTCCGCTCCGCGGTTCCGCTCGACGACGAGCAGATCCAGCGGCTCGCGGTTGCGCTCAGCCACGCGACCGGCAAGCAAATCGAAGTGAAGGTCGTCGTCGACGAAAACGTGATGGGCGGAATCGTCGCCACCATCGGCGACACCGTGATCGATGGAACCGTGCGCCACCGCCTCGCGCAGCTGAAGGAGACGATCTGACGATGGCCGAGCTGACGATCAATGCGGCCGACATCACCGCGGTCCTCAAGAAGCAGGTCGAGGGCTTCCACCCGTCGATCGACACGGAGCGCGTGGGTCGGGTGCTCGAGGTCGGCGACGGCATCGCACGCGTCGCGGGCCTGCCGAACGCGGCGGTCAACGAACTCCTCGAGTTCGAGGGCGGCGCGCTCGGGCTGGCACTGAACCTCGAAGAGGACACGATCGGTGCGGTCATCCTCGGCGACGCCGAGAGCGTCGAAGAGGGCATGACCGTCAGCGCGAGTGGTTCGATCCTCTCGGTCGCCGTCGGCGACGGGCTGCTCGGCCGCGTGGTGAACGCGCTCGGTCAGCCGATCGACGCCAAGGGCCCGATCCCGCAAGACCACCTGCGCCGGCTCGAGGTGCAGGCACCCGGCATTACCGGTCGCCAGCCCGTACACGAGCCGCTGCAGACCGGCATCAAGGCCATCGACGCGATGACCGCCATCGGTCGGGGTCAGCGCGAGCTCATCATCGGCGACCGCAAGACCGGCAAGACGACCGTCGCCATCGACACGATCCTGAACCAAAAGGGTCAGGGTGTGAAGTGCATCTACGTGGCGATCGGTCAGAAGGGCTCGACGGTCGCGCAGACGGTCGAGACGCTGCGGCAATACGGAGCGCTCGAGTACACGGTCGTCGTCAGCGCGCCCGCGTCCGACGAAGCGGTGTTCAAGTACCTCGCCCCGTACGCCGGCTGCGCCCTCGGGCAGCACTGGATGGAGAACGGAGAGCACGCGCTGGTCGTCTACGACGACCTGTCGAAGCAGGCCGAGGCGTACCGCCAGCTGTCACTGCTTCTGCGCCGGCCGCCGGGTCGTGAGGCGTACCCCGGCGACGTCTTCTACCTCCACTCACGCTTGCTGGAGCGGGCGGCGAAGTTGAGCGACGACCGCGGTTCGGGCTCGCTCACCGCACTGCCGGTGATCGAGACAAAGGCCGGTGACGTGTCTGCGTACATCCCGACCAACGTCATCTCGATCACCGACGGCCAGATCTACCTCCAGGACGACCTCTTCAAGTCGGGTGTGCGCCCGGCGGTCGACGTGGGCATCTCGGTGTCGCGCGTCGGTGGCGCCGCGCAGATCAAGGCGATGAAGTCGGTTGCGGGAACGTTGAAGCTCGACCTCGCGCAGTTCCGTGAGCTCGAAGCCTTCGCGACGTTCGGCTCTGAGCTCGACGCTTTGTCGAAGGCGCAGCTCGAAAGGGGCGCGCGCCTCGTGGAGCTCTTGAAGCAGCCGTTGCACGCGCCGATGACGGTCGAAGAGCAGGTCGTTTCGATTTTCGCAGGCACCAAGGGCTACCTCGACACCATTCCGGTTTCCGACGTCCGCCGCTTCGAGGACGAGCTGATCGAGTTCATGCGAACGCGGCACGCCGACATCATGACGACGATCCGCAACGAGGGGACGCTGCCCGAAGACAAGGCCACGCAGGCGCTCGAGGACTTCACCGCGAGCTTCCGCCCCACCGAAGCTGAAGGGGTGGCCGCCGACGTGACGGCGAGCACCGCGGCGGGCGCAGGGCCCGAGACGTCCGAAGAAACCCTGCGTACGGAATAGGACTCGTGATGTTGACCCGCGCCGACAACGCGGTGGCCGTAGGGAGCGCAGCGACCGAAGGACACTCGCCAGCGAGCGAACGTCCGCGAGGCGGGTATCTCACCCCAGCCGAAGCAGAGCTTCGGCCGGGGACCCCGAGTGAGTCCGCCTCGCAGAGAGCGAGCGCATAGACATGGCTGGTGGTCAGGAGAGAATTCTCCGACGGCGCATTCGATCGATTCTGGCGACGAAGAAGATCACGCGCGCCATGGAGTTGATCGCGGCCAGCCGGATCGTGAAGGCACAAGCGCGCGTGCAGGCCGCAGTGCCGTACGCGAACGGCATTACGGAGGTCGTGCGCAACCTGCAGGGGGCGGGCGGCGGCGTCGGTCACCCGATGCTCGTCGAACGGCCCGCCGTCGCCCGGGTCGGTGTCATCCCGATCGCGGCCGACCGCGGGTTGTGTGGTGCGTACAACTCGCAGGTGATCCGCGCCGCCGAAGCCGAACTGCGCGAGCACGCCAAGTCCGGCCGAGCATTCGAATTGTTTACGGTGGGACGCAAGGCCGAGGGCTACTTCCGGTTCCGGAACTTCCCGATCGAAGCCACCCACGCGGGCTTCAGCGACAATCCCAGCTACGAGAATGCGCGGCAGATCGCCGACTCGGTCGTGAATCGCTACGAGGCCGGCGA
>JBEVDP010000560.1:0-15427 GCA_040513235.1 Acidimicrobiia bacterium
ATCATGTCGAGGGCGCGCTGGGCCAGACCCACCGTGCGCATCGCGTGGTGCACGCGTCCGCCCCCGAGCCGGGTCTGCGCGACTGCGAATGCGCCGCCTTCCTCGCCGAGGAGGTTCTCGGCCGGGACCCGCACATCCTGGTAATGGATCAGCGCGTGCGACCCCTCGTGCCGCCCCTCGCCGAACAGCCCGAAGTTGTGGACGATCTCCACGCCCGGTGTGTCGCTCGGCACGATGAACATCGACATGCCCTGATACGGACCCGCCTCGCGGTCGGTGTACGCCATGACGATCAGGAACGACGCCGTCTTCGCGTTCGACGAGAAGAACTTCCAGCCGTTGATCACCCACTCGTCGCCGTCGCGTACCGCTGTCGTCTGGAACTCGGTCGGATCGGCGCCCGCCTGCGGTTCGGTCATCGAATAGCAGGAGAACAGCTCACCGTTGAGGAGCGGTTGTAGGTATTGCTCCTTCTGCTCGTCGGTGCCGTAGTGGGCGATGATCTCCGCGTTGCCGGTGTCGGGAGCCTGGCAGCCGAAGATGATCGGCGCCCACCCCGAACGGCCGAGGATCTCGTTCAACAACGCGAGCTTGAGCTGCCCGTAGCCCGCCCCGCCGAGGTCGGCGCCGAGGTGGCACGCCCACAGTCCTTCGTCGCGCACGCGCTGTTTCAGTGGGTCGAGGACCTTGCGCCGTTCCTTGTTCGGTGGTGTGTACGCCTCACCGCCCCATACGAGGTCGAGCGGTTCCACCTCCTCGCGCAAGAACGTGTCGGCCCAATCGAGCTTCTCCTGATACTCCGGGTCGGTGCTGAAGTCCCATGCCATCGCTACAGGCTCCTGTCCGTCACTTAGGGAGTGCGTTCGGCGAGTTCGGCCGCACCGGCGATCAATCCGGTCACCATCGTCGCAAAGCTCGCGACGCGATCGTCAGCCTCGCCCGCGGCGAAGCGGGCCACGCTCTGTTCGAGCACGATGCCGAGCTTGAAGCGGGCGAGGATCAGGTAGTACGGCAAGTCCTCCGTCGAGCGACCGCTGACCGTCTCGTAGTGCGCGAGCAGTTCCTCGCGAGGCGGCATGCCGGTGTAGTCGACATAGGCCGTTCCGTCGGTCGGCTGGTCGTCGGCCGGATACGAGATGAGCGCCCAGCCGAGATCGAGCAACGGATCGCCGATCGTTGCCATCTCCCAGTCGACGATGGCTGCGAGTCGTGCGGGCGCGCCGTGGCAGAACATGACGTTCGCAAACTGGTAGTCGCCGTGCAGGATGCCGGGCTCGTAGACCTTGGGCCGGTGCCCACGGAGCCAATCGGCGGTTTCGTCGATGCCGGGGAGCTCGCGTGTCTTCACGCGCTCGAGGAACGCCAGCCACCGGTCGACCTGCCGGTCGTGGAATCCCTCGGGGCGCCCGAACCCTTCGAGTCCGGCTGCCTTCCAGTCGACGCGCGCGAGCCGGGCAATGCCGTCGACGAGTTGGATCGCGAGCCCGCGGCGTGCGTCGAGATCGGTGTCGAAGGGTGGAGCCCAACCGACCTGCATCGGCGACCAGCCGTCGACACGCTCGGTCAAGTAGAACGGCCCGCCCAGCACCTCGACGTCGTCGCACACGGCGTGGAGGTGGGGGTGGGGAACATCGGTGTCGGCGAGCGCGGCGAGCACCCGATGCTCGCGGCTGAACGCTTCGTAGCGACCTTGCGCGGCGACGTTGGGCGGCCGGCGAAGTACGTGCTCGGCGCCGCCGCGTTCGACTGCGAACAATTCGTTCTGGGATCCGCCACTCAAGCGGGAGATTGTGGGCAGCTCACCAATTCCCGGGAGCTGTTGCGTGTCCATCCACCGCGCCAGGCGCTCCGGATCGACGAGCGCGTGATCGACCGAGGCGGCGTCTCCCCCTGGTGCCATCGCCGGAGAATAACGGTGCCGACGGCCGGCGGCGAAGGCCGCCGCGTTGGTAGGCGACGGCGCCGATTCCCCGTCCGTAGCGATCGCTCGGATTCGGATCGATACAATTCCTTCCCACTGCGTCCGGGATGGAAGCCAGAAAGAAGGCACGACGCGCGATGCAAGTCGGATGGTCGAAGGACTCGTGGCGCGCCTTTCCGGCCGCCCAACCCGTCGAGTGGCCCGACCCGCAGCACGCGGCCCGGGTCCGCAAGCACTTGGCCGAGCTGCCGCCGCTGATCTTCGCGGGTGAAGCCCGCAACCTCACCGCTGAGTTGGGCAAGGTCGCGCAGGGCGAAGCGTTCCTACTCCAAGCCGGCGACTGCGCCGAATCGTTCGACGGCGTTTCCGCCGACTGGATCCGCGACCAGGTGAAAGTCATCCTGCAGATGGCGCTTGTGCTCACCTACGGCACCGGCAGACCTGTCGTGAAGGTCGCGCGTATGGCCGGCCAGTACGCGAAGCCCCGCAGCGACCTCACCGAGGAGGTCGACGGCGAGCGCATCCCGTCCTTCCGCGGTCACATCCTCAACAGCGAGATGAGGACGGCCGGGGACCGCGCGCTCGACCCGGACCGGATGATCCGCGCGTACAACACATCGAGTGCCACACAAAACCTGATCCGCGCCTTCACGTCCGGCGGGTTCGCACATCTCGCGCTGGTCCACTCCTGGAACAAGGACTTCGTCGCGTCGACCACCGCTGGTCAGCGCTACGAAGCAGTCGCGGCGAACATCGACCGCGCCATCCGTTTCCTGCGGGCGTGCGGTGTCGACACTGGCGGCGCGCCGTTCTCGGAGACGAGTGTGTGGACGAGTCATGAGGCGCTGCTCCTCGACTACGAGGAACCGCTCACCCGCATCGACTCGCTCACGTCGCTGCCGTACGGCTGCTCGGCGCACATGCTCTGGATCGGTGAGCGCACGCGGCAACTCGACGGGGCACACCTCGAGTACGCGCGGGGCATCAACAACCCGATCGGCGTGAAGGTCGGCCCGGACGCGTCGCCCGCCGACGTCGTCGCGCTGTGCGAGTTGCTCAATCCCGATCAAGTTCCCGGCCGGCTGTCGCTGATCACGCGCATGGGCGCAGAGAAGGTGACGAGCCACCTCCCCCCAGTCATCGACGCGGTCACGGACGCCGATCACCCGGTGGTGTGGGTGTGCGACCCGATGCACGGCAACACATTCGTGAGCCCGACGGGAAGCAAGACGCGGAAGTTCGACGACATCTTCACCGAGATTCGAGGGTTCTTCGCTGCCCATCGCGCAGCAGGCACATGGCCGGGCGGGATCCACGTCGAGATGACCGCCGCCAACGTCACCGAGTGCATCGGCGGCTCCGACGACCTCGGTCACGACGACCTCGCGACGAACTACGACTCGTTGTGCGACCCGCGGCTCAACGGGCGCCAAGCGCTCGAACTCGCGTTCAAGGTGAGTGACCTGATCGTCGACTCGTCGGCCTAACGGCCGATCTCGGCGAACGCAAGCGACGACCCCACCTTTTTGTGTCACGCGCGAAATCGATCGCGCGCTTCGGCGCGGGCGGTCAAGATGAACGCCGTGATCGCCGGGAAGATGCACGCCGACGAAGTGGAGACCGACGCCGGGCTCATCCGGCGCCTGATAGCGGCGCAGTTCGCGCGTTGGGCCGACCTACCAATCGTACGGATCGACCACGCCGGCACCGACCACGCCATCTACCGGCTGGGCGCGGACATGGTCGTGCGCATGCCGCGCATCCACTGGGCCACCGGTCAACTCGACAAGGAACGTGAGTGGCTGCCGCGCTTGGCGCCAGTGCTCCCCGTCGCGCTGCCGAAGTTGCTCGCGATCGGCGAGCCCGCTGCGGGATATCCCTGGCCGTGGTCGGTGTGGACATGGATCGAAGGCGAGACAGCGACGCGCGATCGACTCTCGAGTCCGCAGCAGTTCGCAATCGACCTGGCCGCGTTCATCCTCGCATTGCAAGCGGCCGATCCCAACGGCGGGCCCGTCCCGGACGCGAAACGGTTCAAGCGTGGTGTCCCGCTCGCCACCCGCGACACCCGCACGCGCCAAGCGATTGACGAGGCCCGCGACGAACTCAACGTCGATGCGGTGACATCGGTCTGGGATGCCGCGCTCGCCACACCGATATGGGCTGGCCCGCCGAAATGGATCCACGGTGATCTGAAACCCGACAACCTCCTGGTGGTCTCGGGACGGTTAGCCGGGGTGATCGACTTCGGCGGCCTCGGCATCGGCGATCCCGCCGCCGACGTCATGCCCGCGTGGTTGACGCTTCCCGCCGACGCGCGCGACGCGTTCCGGCGCACGTTGGGATGCGACGACGCGACGTGGACGCGAGCACGCGGCTGGGCGCTGTCGGTGTCGTTGTTCGAGCTGCCGTACTACCGGCACACGAATCCTGTCCTCGCAGCCGGCGCGCGGCGCACCATCGCCGCCGTGCTGGCCGACGACGGAGTCGCGTAACGTCGGCGCGGTGACCGAATCCACGCGCCAGGACGAGCTCCCCGAACGCATCGACATCGTGCTCGAGGGCAGCACGATGGCGCTGTACGTGTCGATCATCCTGCTTGGTGCCCTGGTTACCGTCGGAAGCGGTACCACCAATCGCGAGCTTCTGAGCATCATCTGGGGGACCACGATCGGCTTGGCCCTTGCGCACTTCTTCGCGTTCCGGATCGCGAGCCGTTTGCATCGCGGCTTCGCCGCACACCGCGGCGATCTCGTCATCGCATACGCCCAGGCCGGCGGCGCGGCCGCAGTCGCGGTGCTGTGCTCGATCCCGGTGATCATCTTCCCGGAGTCGTCGCACGGGAACGCGGTCCGCTTCACCCTCGCACTTCTCCTCGGCGTGATGGGATACATGTCCGGCCGGACCGCCGGTTCCTCGCGCACCCGCTCGCTGCTGTTCGGCCTCGGCGTTGCGTGCGTGGGGATCGCGATCGCGGCGATCAAGCTCGCACTCAGCCACTGATCCCCCGACATTTGCCGGGTTCGGGTCGCGCCGGTGAGGATGGTCGCGCGGGCCCGGTCGGGAAGGCCCACCGGCGGACCACACAACACGAGGTGCATTCATGGCTGCCGACACATTCATCGTGCTCGCCGGTGTCTACGACTCTGTCGACGACGCGACCGCCGACTACGAAGCGGTGAAGTCGTTGCACAAGGACGCCGGCTTGATCGACGCGTACGACGCCGCGCTCATCGAACGGCGCGACGACGGCAAGGTGAAAATCCTGAAGAAGCACGAGACGCCGACGCGCGTCGGTGGTGTGCTCGGCGGCGGCGTCGGGCTCGCTACGGGCCTTGTCATCGCGCTTTTCCCGGCGGCCGCGATCGGCGGTGGCATCTTGGCCGCGACCACAGGCGGCGGCGCGCTACTCGGCGCCGTAGCCGGTCACGCCGCCGCCGGTATGAGCCGCGGGGACCTGAAGGAGCTCGGCGAGCAACTCGACGCGGGGCAGGCCGGTCTCATCGTCGTCGGTGTCTCCGACATGGACGCCAAGATCAAGGCCGCGATGAAGCAGTCCAAGAAGCTCGAGGAAAAGCAACTGAAGGCTGACGCCGAGGCGCTCGAGAAGGACGCCAAGGAAGCCACAGCCTAAACCGTGATCCTGACGGAGTTGCTCGTCGACGCGAGCGAGTTCACCGCGCGTACGGGTTGGGAGCTGAAGGCGGAGGGCGTCTGCAAGGGCGAGGTGTGCGTGCCGCTCCCACCCGGCGCGCGCGAGAACGACGGGCGGCTCGATATGCGCGTCGTGGCCGAGCGGCTCGGCATGCCGCTCGTTGCCGACGCCGAACACGGGTTCTGGGCATTCGGTCCCGAGACGGCGGTGACGGGCCGGACGCTGAGCACTGCGGTCGCGCCCGAACTCGAGTTGGAGGACGCGACGGGCGAAGTATTCAGCTTGTCGAGCCTGCGCGGGCAGAAGGTCGTGCTCGTCGCGTGGGCGTCGTGGTGCGGCTGCCGGTTCGACCTTCCGCACTGGCAGGAGCTCCGGACCGAACTGCACCCGCTCGGTGTCGAGGTCGTGACGGTGGCGCTCGACGTCGATGTCGACGCCGCCCGTCCGTTCGTGGAGAGGGCAGCACCGGAGCATCCGGCGCTGTTCGATCCCGGACACGTCGTCGACGAGCGCTTCGGTGTCGTCAACGTGCCGAACGGACTGTGGATCGACGAGGCGGGTGTGATCGTTCGCCCGGCGGAGCCCGCGCAGCCGGGCCGGACCCCGACCAGCGACTCGTTCCGGACGATCGACCTCGACACGGTGCCGCCCGACGTGGCGGAGATGCTCGTCGAAGCCCGGAAGATAAACACCGAGCCCGAGCGGTACTTGGAGATGCTCCGCGACTGGGCGGGGCGCGGCGCCGAGAGCCCGTACGCGCTCGCGCCTGACGAGGTCGTGCGGCGCTCCGGCGCGCGCACCGATCGCGAAGCAACAGCCGCGGCCGAGTTCGAACTCGGCCAGCATCTCCATCGCTCAGGCGACCATGCGGCGGCGATCCCGCACTGGCGCAACGCGCATCGCCTGTATCCGGAGAACTGGACGTACAAGCGCCAAGCCTGGAACTTCGAGGATCCCGTGCGGCAAGGCCCGACCGACGTCTACGACAGCTCGTGGATCGGCGACGTCAAGAAGTACGGCGCCGAGAACTACTACCCGCCCCTCGTCCCCTAGTCCGGCCGCGAAACTCCTGGTCGCGCCCCATGCGTCACTGAGCCGTACGGAGTAGGGCTCAGTGACGCATGGTGGTTTTGCGGGCGTGGGCGACGGATGCCGTGACGAGTTCGCGCAGGACCTTCTGGTCGACGTCGGCCAGGCGCTTGATGTAGAGACACGACTTGCTCGTCGAGTGCGGGCCGAGGTCGGCGAGCAGATCGGTGTAGTCGTCGAAGCCGTTCACGATGTAGACGGTCAGGTTCTGCTTGCGCGGTGAGAAACCGACGACGAACCAGTCATTTTCGTCGCCCCGCGCGTTGCGGTAGCTGTGTGTTCCGAACCCGACGATCGCGTCGCCCCACATCTCGGGCTTCTTGCGGGTGACGCCGCGCATCATCTTGCAGATCGCGATTGCGTCGTTCCGGCGGGTCTCGTCGGCCACCGAGGCGAGGAACGCGCCGACGTCGCCATCGTTGCGCACCGTTTTGATCGTCGCCATGGCGGGGCCTACCTCTCTGACAAGGCGAAGCCTTCGTAGCCCTTGGCCGCGACGTCGTTGCACTTCTCGACGTACGTGGGGAAGCCGGGCAGGGGCATGAACACGCGTGGCTTGCCGGGAACATTGGCGCCGAGGTACCACGAGTTACAGCGTGGGTACAGCGTGAAATCGGCGATTGCGTTCACGTGCGCTACCCACGCGTCTTCGGCTTCCTGCGTCGCTTCGATCGACGCGTGCTCGTTGTCGCGGAGGTAGGCCAGGCACTCGGCGATCCAGTTCACATGCTGCTCGATCGACACGATCATGTTCGTGAGCACCGACGGGCTCCCCGGTCCCGAGATCGTGAACAGGTTCGGAAACCCGACGACACCGAGACCCAGGTATGTGCGCGGGCCGGCGGCCCACTTGTCGGCGAGCGCCCGAGCGCCGCGGCCGCGGATGTCGATCGCGAGCAGCGCGCCTGTCATCGCGTCGAAGCCCGTCGCGAACACGATGCTGTCGAGGTCGTATTGCTCGACTCCGACCCGAACGCCGGCCTCGGTGATCTCGTCGATCGGCGTGTCGCGAATGTCGACGAGCGTGACGTTGGGGCGGTTGAACGTCTCGAAGTAGCCCGTGTCGAGACACAATCGCTTGCAGCCGATCACCGTTGTCGGCGCCAACCGGTCAGCCACGGCTGGATCGTGAACCGTCGCCCGGATCTTGGTCCGCACGAACTCGGCCGCGGTGGTGTTGGCGTTCTCGTCGAGCATGAGGTCGTTGAACGCGCCGAGGAATTGGAACCCGCCGCGTTGCCAGCGCGCTTCGAACTCCTCCACCCGCCGTTGCTCATCCGCGTTCAGCGCCGATTCGTCGTTGACCGGCGTACGCGAGCCGAACGCGACCGCCATCAAGCTGTTGCGCGCCCGAAAGTCCGCGTAGTCGGCCTTGATTGTGCGTTGCTCCTCGGGATCGAGCGGACGGTTGCGGGCCGGCACCGAATAGGCGGCCGTTCGCTGGAACACGTACAGGTGTGCAGCTGCTTCGGCGATCAGCGGCACCGCTTGAATCGCCGACGATCCGGTACCGACGACACCGACGCGTTGCCCCGCGAAGTCGACCTCCTCATGGGGCCAGCGACCGGTGTGGTAGGTCGAACCTCGGAACCGATCGCGCCCGGGAATGTCGGGCATGTTCGCCGACGACAAGCAGCCCGTCGCCATCACGAGGAAGCGCGCGCTCAGCTGGTTGCCGGCGTCGGTCCTAACCATCCAACGCGAGGATTCCTCGTCGTAGTGTGCCTCGAGGACGCGGGTGTCGAAGCTGATGTCGCGGCGGAGATCGAACCGGTCGGCGACATGCGACGCGTAGCGCAGGATCTCGGGCTGGCCCGCGTACCGCTCCGACCACTCCCACTCCTGTTGAAGGTCCTCGGAGAACTGGTACGAGTACTCCATGCTCTCGACGTCGCACCGGGCACCGGGGTAACGGTTCCAGTACCAGGTCCCGCCGACGTCGCTCCCCGCCTCGAAAGCGCGCACCGAGAAGCCAGACTCCCGCGCCCGGTGGAGCATGTACATGCCCGCGAACCCGGCCCCGACGACGGCGACGTCGACCTCGGTCGCGTTGTGCTCCGGCATGCTGGGGGAGCGTAACGGGTCGATTCGTGCGACGATGAGCGGGTGAGCACCGAGATGGTCACGGTGCTGTTCACCGATCTCGTGGCCTCCACCGATGCCTTGTCCAGGCTCGGTGCCGATCAGAACGAGGCGGTGCGGCGGGAGCACTTCGCGCTGTTGCGCGACGCGCTGACGAAGCATGCCGGTCGCGAGGTGAAGAATCTCGGCGACGGGTTCATGGTGGTGTTCGCGACGCCGAGCTCCGCCCTCGATGCGGCCGTCGAGATGCAACAGCGCCTCGACGCCTGGAACCGGCGCGCCGCCGAACCGCTTCTCATGCGCGTCGGGATCTCGCTCGGGGAGGTCGAGGCCGAAGACGACGACTACTTCGGACCGCCCGTGGTCGAAGCGGCGCGACTGTGCCGGATCGCCGAAGGCGCGACGATTGTCACGAGCGACGTCGTGCGAGTTCTCGCGGCGCCGCGCGGCCGGCACGTGTTCGAGGCCTTGGGTGGGCTCGACCTGAAGGGTTTCGACGCGCCGCTGGAGGCGTACACGGTCACGTGGGCTCCGCTCTCCGGCGCGGAGATCGTGGGCCTTCCGCTGCCGCCCCGCCTCGCGATGGCCGCAGATGCGACCTTCGTCGGCCGCGAGAGCGAGTGCGCGCTCTTGCTCGACGCACTCGCGCACGCCGAGCGGACGGCTCGCCGGCGCGTCGTCCTCGTAGGTGGGGAACCCGGGATCGGCAAGACAACGCTCGTTGCCGCGGCCGCGCGCTGTGCTCACGACGAGGGCGCGCTCGTGCTCTACGGCCGCTGCGACGAGGAACTCTCGATCCCGTATCAGCCCTGGCGGGAAGCCGTCGCGTTGCTCGCCCAGCACGAGCTGATCGACGACGCCGACCGCGCGCGGTTGGCCTTGCTGCTCCCCGATAGCAGCGCGCGGGTCGTGTCGGGCGGCCCGGGCGCCGACGCCGAGCGCTATGCGTTGTTCGGCGCAGTGATCGAGGTCTTAGCCCGCGTTTCGGACGCGGCGCGAATCGTGCTCGTGCTCGATGACCTGCATTGGGCCGACGCGCCGACCGTGTCGCTGCTGCGGCACCTCGCGACGGCATCCGAGCAGCTCCGCGTCCTGGTCGTGGCCACGTACCGCGATGCCGAAGTCGACGGGGCCGACGCCCTCGCGGGCGCGCTCGCCGCGCTGCACCGGGAAGACGGCGTCGACCGCGTCCATCTCAGCGGGCTGGGCGGCACTGAGGTGCTCCAGCTCATGGAGCGCCTCGCGGGTCATGAACTGGGCGAAGACGGCCTCGCGCTCCGCGACGTCTTGGTGCATGAGACCGACGGCAATCCGTTCTTCGTCGGCGAGATCCTGCGCCACCTCGCCGAAATCGGCGCCATCGCACAGCCCGAAGGCAGATGGATCGCGACGACCGACCTCCGCACGCAAGGGCTTCCGGTGAGCGTGCGCGAGGTGATCGGCCGGCGCGTCGCCCGGCTCGGCGACGGAACCCGCCGTGCGCTCGAGTATGCCTCCGTCGTCGGGCGAGACTTCGATCTCGAACTCTTGGCGGAACTCCTCGAGCTCGAACCCGATGCGACATTCGACTGCTTGGAACCCGCCGTCGAGAACACGTTGCTCGAAGAAGTCGCGCCCGGGCGCTTCTCGTTCACGCACGCGCTCGTCGAGCACTCGCTGTACAACGACCTCGCGGCAACCCGCCGTACGCGATTGCATCGCCGCGTCGCGCAGGCGCTCGCCCGCCACCTCGGTCCGGATCCGGGAGCGCGCGCAGCGGAGCTGGCGTATCACTGGGCGGAGGCAGGGACCGCCGATGATCTCGGGCGAGCCGTGATCGCAGCGCGCGCCGCGGCCGACTTCGCGCTCGCGCACCTTGCCGCCGACGAAGCCCGCCGCTGGTACGTGCGCGGGCTCGAGTGGCTGGCCTCGGATGCGAAACCCGACGAGATCATGCGGGCCGCCCTCTGCGTCGGTCTCGGTGAGGCCCAGGAGCAAACAGGCGAGCCCGGGTACCGCGAAACGCTGCTCGATGCCGCGCGCCGCGCCGATGCACTGGGCGCGGCCGACCTCGTCGTGCGAGCCGCGCTGGCGAACAGCCGCGGCTTCGCGAGCCGGTCCGGCTCCGTCGATCACGAGCGCATCGAAGTGCTCGAGCGGGCGATCGACGTAGCGTTGGACGACCGCGACCGTGCGATGCTGCTCGCGACGCTCGCCGCGGAAGTGACGTTCACCGGGCGGGAGCCGACGGTGCGGGCCGCGCGCGACGCGGTCACAGTCGCACGGCGCACCGGCGACGATGCGACGCTGGCACGGGTTGTCGCCCGAATCGAGCGTGCAATCGCGTCGCCCGACACCGTGAGCGAACGCGAAGTGTTGGTGCGCGATGCCGAGGCGGCCGCGATCCGGACGCGTGACCCGGTCCTCATCTGGTCGGTCGCATCGTGCGCGCTGCATCCTGCGCTCGAACGCGGCGACCGAGACGAGTACGACCGGCGCTTGGAGATGACAGTCGAATTCGGCAACCGGGTCGGGCAGCCCCAGGTGTTGTGGGTCACCGGCCTGCTCGCCTCGCTACACGCCTATATCGACGGCGACCTCGAGCGGGCCGAAGACATCGCCGCATCGGCCTTGGACATCGGATTGTCCAGCGGCCAGCCCGACGCCTTCGACCTGTATGCGGGTCAGCTGTTCGCCATCCGTCAAGCGCAGGGTCGCCTCGACGAGATGGTGGCGCTCGTGGAAGAGACCGCCGCCGCGAATCCGAGCCTGCCGGTCTACCGCGCCGCGCTGGCCGCGGCGTACTGCATGCTCGACCGCGAGGACGATGCCCGGCGGGTCAGTGCGCCTGATTTCGCCGACGGGTTCGCGATGTTCCCGCGTGACTCCACGTGGCTCAGTGCTCTCTACTGGTATGCCGATGTTGCTGCGCGCCTCGACGCGCCTGGCCCCGCGGCCGCCCTCGTCGAACTCATCGCGCCATGGCGCGATCTCGTCAGCAACACGGGCATCACGTCTTCGGGGTCCGCCGCGTCGACCCTCGGTGTGGCGCTCGCGACCTGCGGCCGGTTCGAGGAGGCGAGCGAAGCGTTCGAACAGGGCCTCGCAGTGAACGGCGCACTCGACACGCCGATTCTGCTCGCGCGCACACACCTCGATTACGGCCGGATGCTGTTGCGGTCGGGCGAGCCGGAACGGGCGCGTTCGCACGTCGAGACCGCGCTCGCGACCGCGCGCGAACTTGGTCTCGGCGACATCGAACGGGAGGCGGCGGGCCTTTAGGGGGCGACGGCGCCGAGGTCGGCAAAGCCCGAAGGCTCGTGCCGGCCGATGCATCCGTGTTCGAAGATGCCCCAGCCCTCGTCACCGTCGAACGTGACGCGCGCGATGTGATCGGCGAGCGAAAACGCGGCCCGACCTGTGACCGCGTCGTCGTTGTAGTCGTACGCCGATCCTTCGACGAAGTTCTCGCCCTTCCACACGCCATGGGTCCAGTCGGGATCCGCGCCGTAGCCGCATCCGACGTTGAGCGGGATGCCGACCTTCGGTTCGATCTCGAGCGTGTGTGACTTGCCGTCGCGCCCGACGAGCTCCATCGACGCGTGCGTGGGCCATCGCGACCCGGACTTGTAGGTGATCTCCGGCAGCGGCCAGCCGAGTTGCTCGGGCGGGCGCCCGGTCGACGCGGGCCACACCCGCACCGCGAAGTTCGTGTTGCGCGTCCCGTTGGAGTCCTCTTCGAGGATCATGTGCAGCGCGTAGTCCTCGAAGCGCAGCGGCGCCCAGCACCACCACATCCCACCGAACTCGTTCGGCTTCCCCGCCGGCTCGGGTTCGCCGACCGGGCGAATGCCCCACGAACGATCTCGAGTCGCGACGTACCGTTCGGGCGTGACGGCGATGGTGTCGCCGTCGACCCGCAGTTCTCCCGACCATGTGCCGACGCCCGCGAAGCGTGATGCGTCGAGCAGGATGCGGTCGCCGTTGCGCCGGACGTGCTGCGGCTCCGAGATCGGTCCGTACGGCGATTCGTACGTGAGGTCGAAGCCGATGCCTTGCGCGTCGGCGTCGCACACGATGCGCACCTTGTGGAACGGCTCGATCACCTCGATGCGATACGGGCCGACCTGCTGGAGCATCTTGTCGTCGGGTCGCGCGCCCGACGTGCGGATGGCCCACTGGCGGTCGCCACGGCGCACGGTCGCATACGCGTCGATCACTCCGAGGTTCGGGTACACGCCCATGCCGGTGATGAAGAACGCGTCGGCCTCGCGGTCGACACCTTGGTAGATGCACCGGTCGTACACGTTGCGGTCGCTGCTCGCGACGTAGCGCATCGGCAGCGGGACCTGGTGGATCGGATATTCGTCGAGCGGGTCGAACTCCAGCACCGGAACCTCCAAGGCCGTCGGTGCGCGGAGGCTACCCGTCACGGCGCGAACGCGGCTCCGAACGGCAAGTTGCGCACAACGGTGAAGCACAGGACCGCGACCAGCACGGCACGCGCGGGCAACCGGAGCGGAGGAACGGCGCCGGACGCGAAGACCCGCGATCCCCAAGCGAGGTACGCGTAGGCGAGTACCGGAAGCGTGAGCACCATGAGCGCATTGACCGCGAGCGCACCTGGGAGGTCGAGGTGCGCCAGGGCGTGGAGCCCGCGCTGCGTGCCGCAGCCGGGGCACAGCCAGCCGGTGAGCGAGTAGAGCGGGCAGGCGGGGAAGCCGCCCGCGTTCGGATCGCCGATCCGATACACGCCGGCCGCGACGAGCGCGCCCACGCCGACCGCGACGACCGCCAGCCGCGCCCGCCGCTCGTTCCGTTCGGCCTCGACGGTCAGCACTCGATCAGTAGCCGTAGTCGTAGCTGCTCGACGAATCGGAGCTGGCTGAAATCGCGATCAGGATGATGTAGCCGAGAATGAATACCAAGCCGATCCCGAACGACACCCACGCCCACGTCTTGGCGTTCTTCGACGACGCGAGCGCGCCCGCGTAGTCGCCCGCGTTGTACTTCGAGTCGACCTGCGCGGCGTAGACGATCGAGACGATGCCGAACGGCAGGCAACAGAACAACGTCGTGAGAATCGCCTGCACGAGGTAGTTCGACGGCTTCGGGCCCATCGGCCCGCCGTAGCCCGGCGGCTGGTAGCCCGGCTGCTGCCCATAGAGCGGCGGAGAGCCGGGAGGTGGGCCCGCCGGGGGCTGTGGCGGCGGTGCACCCCACGAAGGGGTCGGTTCGTCGGGGCCGTTCGAACCCGGCGGGGGAGCATTGGTCATGGATATGGCACTCCTCGTGCGCACGCGTGGCCCGCGGCCGTGTCTCGAAACGTTCCATACCGAATCGGCGCATCACGGAACACTGAGAGCACGGAATTTGTCACACTCGGCCGGTATCCACCCTGATGCCGTCGCCTACGATCCCAGGCCCGACCCTGGAGGGCCCGTGCGCACCCCGATCTGCGACCAACTCGGCATCGAGTTCCCGCTGTTCGCCTTCTCGCATTGTCGCGATGTCGTCGCCGCAGTGAGCAAGGCCGGCGGCTACGGCGTCTTGGGCGCGCTGGCGTTCAGTCCCGACCAACTCGAGATCGAGCTGTCGTGGATCGACGAGCACGTCGACGGCAAGCCGTACGGCGTCGATTTCGCGATGCCCGAGAAATTCGTGGGCAAGGGCGACGATTTCGATTTCGGGTCGCTTGCCGACATGATTCCCGCCGAGCACCGCGAATTCGTCGAGAAGGTGCTGGCCGAATACGACGTCCCGCCGCTGCCCGAAGGCGTCGATGGCGTGATGAAGGCCGCCGGCCTGGGCGTGGAGGTCGAAGGTCCCGGACAGGTCGAGATCTCACTGCGCCACCCCGTCTCGATGCTCGTCAACGCGCTCGGCCCCCCGCCGGAGTACGCGGTCGAGGCGGCGCACGCCAAGGGCGTACTCGTGGGGGCGCTGTGCGGGAGCCCTCGACACGCGGTCCGCAATGTGGAGCGCGGGGTCGACGTGCTGATCGCGCAAGGCACCGAAGCCGGCGGGCACTGCGGTGAGATCTCGACGATGGTGCTCGTGCCGGAAGTAGTCGACACGGTCGGCTCCGACGTGCCCGTGCTCGCGGCGGGCGGCATCGGCCGGGGTCGTCAGATGGCGGCGGCGATCGCGCTCGGCGCGCAGGGCGCGTGGACCGGCTCGATCTGGCTCGCGGTTGCCGAGTCCGCCGAAGAGCCGTGGGTGGTCGACAACCTGCTCGCGGCCGGGTTCAACGACACCGTGCGGTCGCGCTCGATGACGGGCAAGCCGGCGCGTCAGCTCCGGACCGCCTGGACCGAAGCGTGGGAGCGACCGGACGCGCCTGATCCGTTGCCGATGCCGCTCCAAGGCATCCTGTACGCGCCCGCCGCGCACCGGTTCATGCGAGCCCGGTCGAAGGCGCTCTCGGGGTCGCCGGTCGGTCAGATCATCGGCCGGGTCGACGCCGTCCGGCCCGCGAAAGACGTGGTGTACGACATCGTCGAGGAGTACATCGACACGATGCAGCGCCTCGCAACCGGGATGAACGAATCCGTCTGAGTCGCTCGGGGCGGCCGCCGCCGCGACGCGCGAGCATGCCCAGGTGGACACGCCGCAGTGGTTCGTCGACGCATTGGCGCGGACGCCCGAAGACTGCGAGACCACCGTCGACGGCGCGACGATCCACTACCGCCGCTGGGGCG
>JBEVDP010000561.1:0-3110 GCA_040513235.1 Acidimicrobiia bacterium
GTCGACGACCTCGCCGCGATCGTCGACTCCATGGCGTAGCGACTACGTGAGCTTCACCATGACGTGCTTGAGCTCGGTGTAGGCCTCGACCGCGTACACCGACATGTCCTTGCCGTAGCCCGACTGCTTGAAGCCGCCGTGCGGAAGCTCGCTGACGATCGGGATGTGGTCGTTCACCCACACGGTTCCGAACTGCAGCGAGCGGGCCATGCGCATCGCGCGGCCGACATCGCGCGTCCAGACGCTCGCCGCGAGCCCGTAGTCGACGTCGTTCGCCCATGCGAGCGCCTGCTCCTCGTCGGAGACGCGCTGCACCGTGATGACGGGACCGAAGACCTCGCGCTGGACGATCTCGCTGTCCTGCGCGGGGTTCACGACGACCGACGGCTCGTAGAAGAAGCCTGCGCCCGCGCGCGCCGCACCGCCGGTCGTGATCTCGGCGCCCGCGTCCCTCGCGCGGTCGACCATGCCCTGGACACGGGCGAGCTGGTCACCGGAGATGACCGGACCCATCGCGGTGTCTTCGGCGAGGGGATCACCGGTGACGATCTGCGACACCGAGTCGGTGATCG
Organism: Acidimicrobiia bacterium; assembly: GCA_040513235.1. Classification (GTDB taxonomy): domain Bacteria; phylum Actinomycetota; class Acidimicrobiia; order IMCC26256; family PALSA-610; genus JANNHK01. The sequence continues at coordinate 573 of JBEVDP010000561.1, forward strand.
CGGCGACGAAGTCGTCGAACAGTCCGGGCCCGGCGATCACGCGCGTCGGCGCGGTGCAGTCCTGTCCCGAGTTGTAGTAGCCGGTCTCCGTGAGCGTCGCGACGAGGGCCTCGAGGTCGGCGTCGTCGAACACGATCACGGGCGCCTTGCCGCCGAGTTCGAGGTGGACGCGCTTCAGCGAATCGGCTGCCGCCTTCGCGATCACCTTTCCGGTCGCGACGTCACCGGTGAGCGACACCATCGCCACCGCCGGATGCGACACGAGCGACGCGCCGGCCGTCTCGCCTTGCCCCGTCACGACGTTCAGCACCCCGGGCGGGAGGATGTCCTGGGTGATCTCCGCGAGGCGCAAGGCGGTCAGGGGCGTGAGCTCGGAGGGCTTGAGCACCACCGTGTTCCCCGCCGCCAGCGCGGGACCGAGCTTCCACGTCGCCATGTTGAGCGGGTAGTTCCACGGCGCGATCGATGCCACGACACCGATCGGGTCGCGGCGGAGGAACGACGTGTGGTCCTCCATGTACTCACCGGCGGCCCGGCCTTCCAGGAAGCGGGCACCGGCCGCGAAGAACCGCCAGTTGTCGACGGTCAGGTCCATCTCGAACTCGATGATCGACCGCGGCTTCCCGACGTTGCGGATCTCGAGCTCCTGGATCGTCTCCATGTCGTCCGCGATCGCGTCGGCGATCTTGCTCAGCATCTCGAACCGGACGCGGGGCGTCGTGCGAGACCACGACTCGAACGCCGCCGACGCGGCGCCGACTGCCTCGTCGACGTCTTCCCGGTCGCTCGCGGCGACCTCGTCGAGCAGCTCGCCGGTCGCCGGGTTGTGCACCTCGTCGGTCTTTCCGGACTTCGCGGCCCGCCAGGTACCGCCGACGTAGTTCTCGCGCGCCATGACGCCTTCCCTGTGGTTCTCGGTCTCGCCGCCATCGCGGCGTTTCCCCCATGTTGCCACGATGTTGGTGGCCCAACCCCGGTGCGGGCAAGGGATTCCGTGCCGAAACATTGCGTTCACGACGACTTCCTTGCGCGGACACCGGCTCGCGTGAGAACGTGCCGGACGGGGACGGGCGTGCGTAGTTGCGCCCTGTGTGGGAGGTGATACGACGCTGGACGAGGTCATACGGCTCGAACACGTGTCGAAGCTGTTCGGTCAGTTCGTCGCCGTACACGAAGCCGACTTCGGGATCGGCCGCGGGGAATTCTTCGCAATGCTCGGCCCGTCCGGCTGCGGCAAGACGACGACCCTGCGGATGATCGCCGGGTTCGAAGCGCCGTCGTCCGGGGTCATCCGGCTCGAGGACCAGGACGTGTCACGGGTTCCCCCGTACAAGCGCAACGTCAACACGGTCTTCCAGAGCTACGCGCTGTTCCCGCACATGTCGGTGTGGGACAACGTCGCGTTCGGGCCCAAGGCCAAGAAGGTCGCGGGCGACGAGATCAAGCGGCGCGTCGGCGAGTTGCTCGACGTGGTGCGGCTGACCGACTTCGCCCACCGCAAGCCGAGTCAGTTGTCCGGCGGTCAGCAGCAACGTGTCGCGCTCGCGCGTGCACTCGTGAACTACCCGAGCGCGCTGCTGCTCGACGAACCCCTCGCCGCACTCGACCTGAAGTTGCGCCAGGCGATGCAGCTCGAGTTGAAGCGCATCCAGCGCGAGGTCGGCATCACCTTCGTGTTCGTGACCCACGACCACGAAGAGGCGCTCACGATGAGCGACCGGATCGCTGTGATGAGCGAGGGCCGCGTCGAGCAGATCGGCGCACCCCGGGAGATCTACGACGCGCCCGCGTCAGTGTTCGTCGCCGGCTTCATCGGCGACGCGAACCTTTACCAAGTTTCAGTCGTCGCCTGTGAGGGCGGCGATGCGACGGTCGCCGTCGCGGGCGCTCGGCTCTCCGTCCCGTCGGTTGCCGACGCGGCGCGGGTGGGCGACGCGGCAACGCTCATGGTCCGGCCCGAACGGGTGCGGGTCTTCGTGGACCAGCCCCAGAACGGGAACGTCGGCCTGTCGTGCACCGTGAAGGATCTCGTGTTCCAGGGACCCGTCGTCCGGGTCGCGCTGGAGACCGACGACGGAAACGAGACGATCGCGCACGTGGGCGCCGACGAGCAGCTGCCGATGCTCCGGCCGGGTGACACCGTATGGGCGGGCTGGGAGCGCGATGCTGCACGCCTGTTGCCGGTGGGTCGCGTCGACACCACCGAACTCGATGTAGAAGTTGGGGAGGTCTCATGAGGTCCCGTCAGCGGAACCGCTTGGTTGCGAACGCCGTGAGTCGGAGGCAGTTCCTCGAGCGCGCCGGACTGCTCACCGGCGCGGTGCTGCTCGGTCCCTCGATCCTCGCGGCCTGCGGCGGCGATGACGACGACGACGGCGGCACATCGGCGGCAACCTCGACGGCGCCGGCACCGCAGGGCCCGCCCATCAAGGTGGGCGGAATGGTGAGTTCTTCCGGCGCGCAGAAAGCGGTGCTCGGCGGCACCGGCACCGTGCTCGAGGCGTGGGCGGAGCATGTCAACAACACCGGCGGCCTCAA
>JBEVDP010000562.1:0-4334 GCA_040513235.1 Acidimicrobiia bacterium
ACCCACTCGTCGAACCGCGGTTCGCGATGGAACCAGAGCGCGTGGTCGATGCTCGCGTCAGTGTGCGTGCCCCATTCGCCCAAGCTGTACGGCCGGAAGGACGTCCCCGTCATGTCCGACATGAACGCGGCGACGGTGAAGCGTGCGATCGGCTCGTCGGGAAGCGGGCCGAGCGAGCGAGCCCAGTAACGGCGGGTCGAGCGGTAGGTGCCGTCGTCGCGCGGTTCGGTGGGCCCGATGTCGCGCATGTCGAACGGTGGGCCGGGTCCGGTATCCGAAAGCCAGGGCATCTCCTCGGGAGCGGGCGCCTCCGGCATCGGCAGTTGGTACTCGTCGCCGTAGTCGTCGCCGTGGAACGAGACGGTTGCCCGCAGGGCGCGCCGGCCGTTCTGGATCGAGGTCACCTGTCGGGTCGCGAACGTGCGTCCGTCCCGGAGTGATTCCACTTCGAGTTCGAGCGGCCCGGGACGCAGCGCGCCGAGAAAGTCGGCGTGCATCGAGTGCGGCCGCCGGTCGTCGTCGACGGTCTGGATCGCGGCGTGAAGCGCTTGGGCGACGACCATACCGCCGAAGACGCGGTCGCCGAACCATTCGGGTGCGACCGCGTGGAAGCGACCGCCCGCGTCCCGCGTTGTCGCGATCGTGTCGACGAGGTCTTGCACCGGGCTTTCGATGCGGCGGAGCCTACGTGGCGGACGTCGCCCGGCAGTACATTCCGCCGATGCGCATCGAGTTCGAAGGGTTCGACGCCGCGCCCGGTCTCGCCGTCGACGCCGACTCCGGCGCCGGCGAGCTGCGCTGGTCGGTCGCGAACGCCACGGACGCACCGCTCGCCGTCGATCGCGTTCACGCGCGCTGGCGGCTGCATGCGAATGGAACGGTGCGCATGCTGCGGAACGGCTACCAGTCGTGGTCGCCGAGTGGTGGCGGCACCATCGGCGTGGACGAGGATTTCTCGCGGACAACGAATCTTCCCCGTGCAGTGCGCGCTGCGTACCACGCCGATCCCGGTCCGTCCGGTGCGCACGAGCTCCGCAGCGAGCTGGTCACGGCACTCGCCGACAGCTCAGACGCGTACTGCCTCGGTTTCGACGGCGGCGACCGCCACGACGGGACGTTCCGGGTCACGGGCGATGCGATCGTCGCGGAAGCATTTCTCGGCGGCGCCGTGCTCGCACCGGGTGAACGACGAACGCTGCACGACATCCGCATCCACGCATCCGATCCCGCGGCGGGCCTCGAGGCGTGGGCGCAATGGGCCGGAACCGCGTCAGCAGCGCGCGTGGAGTCGCCGTACCGCGTGGGCTGGTGCTCTTGGTACCAGTACTTCCACACGGTGACCGAAGCGGATGTGCGCGCCAACCTCGCGCGCGCGGGCGAGTGGCCGATCGACGTGTTCCAGGTCGACGACGGTTTCCAGGCCGCGATCGGCGACTGGCGTACCGTCGCTCCGACGTTTCCGTCGCCGCTCGATCGTCTCGCGGCCGACATCGACCGAGCCGGGTATCTCGCCGGGCTGTGGCTCGCGCCGTTCCTCGCGGCGCCGGACTCGGAACTCGCCCGCTTGCACCCCGACTGGATCGTCCGGCGGGCTTCGGGCCGCACCGTCGTCGGCGCCGTCAACGCGCCGTGGGGCGGCGCGATGCACGTCCTCGACACGACGCATCCCGAGGTGCTCGCCCACCTCGAACAGCTCGCGCGCGACCTCGTCGCGATGGGTTGGACGTACCTCAAGCTCGACTTCACGTATGCACCGTCGTTCGTAGGTGCCTGGCACGACCCGGCCGCGACGCCCGCGCAACGTGTGCGCGCGGGCTACGACGCGATCCGGCGCGGCGCGGGCGACAACACGTTCCTCCTCGGCTGTGGCGCACCGCTCGGGCCGTGCATCGGCGTCGTTGACGGGATGCGCATCGGACCCGACGTCGCGCCGTGGTGGGCGCCGCCCGCGGTCCACGACGCATATGCCGATGCCGCGCCGTCCACCAAGAACGCGGCCCGGAACACGATGGCGCGTGCGTTTCAGCATCGGCGCCTGTGGCTGAATGATCCTGACTGCCTGATGCTGCGAACTCGCGATACGCAACTCGACGCCGAGCAGGTGGAGACGTGGGCTCGCGTCGTTGCCGCGTCGGGTGGGATGGCGCTGGTCTCCGACGATCTCGCCCTGCTCGACTCCGTGTCCCGCCGCCTGCTCGACGATGTGATCGCCGAGGGCCGCGTGGTCGATGCAGCCGCGAGGACGAGTGCACCGCCCGAGTGCTCCGACCTGCTCCAAGGGTGGACACCGTCGTGTCTCGGCGCGCTGCGCATCGACGCCGAGGCCGGCCGCGTCCTCTAGGCCCGCCGCACCACGAGCAGCGTGCTGTCGACGCGCGGCGGAGGCCGGAAGGCAGAGCGAGGAACGCGTAAGCCCATGTGCGCCTGATAGTGGCGCGTCCAGCGGCCTGCGCCCGGGCCCTGCCCATTCGCCCAGCGGCGGGCCACCGCGTGTTGCACGACGACGTCGGCCGCGTTGAGGCGGCTCCCCGGCGCGAGCAATCGCCGCAACAGTGCGCTCGTGATCCCGTACGGCGGGTTGGCGACGACGCGGAACGGCCGCCGCGGGAGCCGGAGATCGGCCGCGTCGACGCGCACGACGCTGACGGGATCGCCCGCGAAGCGTTCCCGCAAGACGGACGCACGCGCTGGATGGAGTTCGACTGCGACGACTCGCGCGCCCGCCGCGACGAGGGCGCGCGTGAGCGCGCCGGTGCCCGCGCCGATGTCGAGCACCAACTCCCCGCGGCCTACGCCCGCGGCCGCGACGATTGTTTCGGCCCAGTGCTCAGTGAGGCGGTGCCAGCCCCACCCGGCGCGCACGGGCGCGGGCACGGAGGCGCACCGTGATCATGACTGCCACGGCGCGGTACCGTAGCGAGCCAGGACCGACGGTCGCTTGGATTTTCGCGACCCGGTCGGGTCAGGCGGCGTAGATGTTCACGGTCGCGTCGAGTCCGAGAACCTCGGGGTCGAGGCGACCGGTCGCGATCATCGTGAACGTCAGCGGATCGCCGGTGATCACCGGCCCGCCAGCGCCGACCGCGTACGGCGGGAGCCCGTCGAGCGCGATCTCCGCGGGACCCCAGCCCCGCGATTCGAGTTCGCCGGCGAGGTACTCCACCGCGGCGCGCAGGCCGGGGCCGCGCAACGGCGGGAGATCGAGCGCGGCGCGAATGTCGTCGGTGTGGACGTACGTGTCGTACCACAGCGTCAAGACGCCGCGACCCAGCGAGAGTCCTTCGACGGGGCTCGGCCCATTCCACGCATCGTCGTCGAGCGCGTTCACGAGCGCACCGATCGGCTCGAGCGCGGTGCGCAGGTGCTTGGCGACCTCGGCCGAGGAGAAGTCGCGCAATGCCGCGGCTTCCTCGACCGCGGTGCGGCTGCCCGGGACGCCGCGCACCACGTCTTCGGCGAGACCGACGACGTGTCCCGCGACGTCGCGTACCTCGAATCCCTCGCAGCGCGTCGGTGCGTGCCACGCGCGATCGTCAAGTGCTTCGAGCAACTCGGCGAGTTCCGTGTACTGGTCGAGTGCACCCTGGGCGACATCGGGCCGGCTGAGTTCGGTCACGATTCCTCCGGTTCAGGGACGGGGTTCGATCACGGTTTGGGTCTGGGTGACGAGCGCGACGCGCTTGCCCGCGCTGTCTCGGATGTCGGTTTGCACCACGATCGTCGTGCGGCCGACGTGGACGGGGGTAGCCGTCGCGACCGCCGCGCCCTCGCGCAGACCCCGCATGAAGTTGGTCTTCGACTCGATCGTGCTCGTGGACGCGCCCGCGGGAAGATTGAGGAACGCGCACACGGCGCCGACGCTGTCGGCCAGCGTCATCAGCGCGCCGCCGTGCATCAGGCCGCCGATCGTGCACCGGTCGTCCGCCCAAGGGAGCCGGCCCCGCACTTCGCCGGCCGTCGCCGACTCCAACTCGATGCCCGTGGCGACGGCGAAGGGCATGGTGGCGAGGGTGGCGGCGAGGTCCATTGCCGCATCGTGCCTGGTCGCGGTGAGGAGAACCATTCCCTCCGAGGTAATGGTTCTGGTCCGGGACCGTCGGTACGGTGACGCGGTGACCGACACGCGCAGTCCTTCGGTCGGCGCCCTCCTCCGCGAATGGCGGACCCGGCGCCGCATGAGCCAGCTCGACCTCGCGTCAGCGGCCGGCATCTCATCGCGGCACCTCAGTTTCGTGGAGACCGGGCGGTCCCGACCGAGCCGCGAGATGGTGCTGCATCTCGCCGAGCACCTCGACGTCCCGCTGCGCGACCGCAATTCGCTGCTCGTTGCGGCG
>JBEVDP010000563.1:0-3620 GCA_040513235.1 Acidimicrobiia bacterium
CGTCGCGGTCGTGCACGTAGACGTCGGCGAGCGTGCCGTTCTTGTCCTTCACCTCGTTGCTGCCGTAGGTGTCGTACTCGTCGGGGCCGGGCGGATCGCAGCCGCCGGGCACGCTCGCGTTCACGCCGTCGTCGATCGACGCGGTGGACAGGAATGCGACAAAGCGACCGTTGCGGCTGATCACCGGGTCGGTGCTGATCCCGGCGGCCTGGGTGCCCTGGTCGTTCTTCGAGATGAGGATGTTCTTGTTCGCGACGAGATCGCGCACGAAGACGTCGCTGGCGCCGTTGCCGTCGCCCGCGACGACCTGCGGCGCGGCGGAATCGAAGGCGACGTAGCGCGCGTCACCGCTCATGGAGGGCGTTGTGCTCGCCCCGGTGAGCGTGGGCGAGCCGTTGGCCGCCAGACTGACTAAGCCGTTCGTCCCAGCCTCGGCCGCGCCACCAGGCGCGGTGACAAGCACCGACGCCAGGAGCAGCGAAGCAGAGACCGCGCCGACGGCACCCCGTCGAATCACAGTCCTCAGCACCAGTCCTCCGTCCCCTGCTACGGCAAGACTCTAGGAGCACACGGAGCGCGCGCGACAATTCATTCGGTGATTTTTTGAGTGAGAGTGAGACTCGCGACTGCCAGATTGACCCAACCGCTCGGAAACGCCCTGCTCCTGATGACGGAACGATGACCAAGGTAGACGGCCCCGCCGCCTCTCCGATCGCGCCCTACGTGAGTGCGCTGGCGCGCCGCGAGCCCGACCGTGGGCACTGGGTCGTCGACGGGACGCTGGTCTTCGCCGACATCTCGGGGTTCACGAAGCTCTCGGAGCGCCTGGCGCGCAGTGGCCGGGTCGGGGCCGAAGAGCTGACCACGATCCTCAACGACACCTTCACCGCGCTCCTCGACGTCGCCACGGGCGCGGGGGGTGACCTGTTGAAGTTCGGCGGCGACGCCCTGCTCCTCCTCTTCGAAGGCGAGGAACACGCACCGCGTGCAGTCAGGGCCGCGGTCGAGATGCGAGCGGCCCTACGGCGCCGAGGACCGATCGCCACCGAGCGGGGCTCGGTGCGGCTGCGAATGTCGCAAGGCGTGCACAGCGGCTCGTTCCACTGCTTCCGAGCCGGTTCACGACAACACGAGCTCATCATCGCCGGAGCTGCCGCGACCGAGACGCTGGCGATGGAGACCACGGCGTCCGCAGGCGAGATCGTCGTGAGCGCGGACACGGCCGCACTCTTGCCGGCGTCAACGCTCGGCAAGCCCTGTGGCGAGGGCATCCTCGTGAAGCGCGCACCCCGGACGGGTCTGCGCACCGAACTGGTCACACCCGTCGTCACCGCCGCGGCACTCGAGCTCCTCGTGCCCCCCGAGCTCCGCGCGCGACTCGCCGACAGCCACGCCGAAGCCGAGCATCGCCACGTCACGGTCGCTTTCGTCGCAGTCGGCGGGCTCGACCACGTCCTCGCGGCGTCCGGTCCCGACGAGCTCGCGACGCAGCTCGACGAGGTCGTGGCGACAATCGAGGACGCGACCGCGCGTCACGACATCTGTCTGCTTGCAACCGACGTCTCGGGCGACGGCGCCAAGTTCATTCTCACCGCGGGCGCACCCGGCACCGGTGAAGACGGCGAAGGGCGAATGCTGCGCGCCGCGCTCGCGATCCTCGAAACCGACCTGCGCCTCGCTGTGAAGATCGGCGTCCATGCGGGTCCCGTGTTCGCGGGCGACGTCGGCTCGCCGACCCGTCGCACGTACACCGTCATCGGCGACGCCGTGAACCTGGCCGCGCGACTCATGGGCCGTGCCGATCGCGGAACGTGTGTCGTCAGCATCGAAACCCTCGACCACTCGCGTACGCGCTTCGAGATCCACAAGCTCGAGCCCTTCTTCGTGAAGGGGAAGCGGAAACCGATCAATGCCGCGGAGGTCCTCACCGTCCTCGACGCCGTGCACAACCCGTTACACGAGCTGCCCCTCGTCGGCCGGCGCACCGAACTCCGGACCTTGCGGCGCCAGCTCGACGAGGCGCGTCACGGACGCGGGTCGGTTGTCGAAATCATCGGCGACATCGGGGTCGGTAAGAGCCGGCTCGTGACCGAGCTCACCGAAGCACGCGAAGACATGCGCGTCATGCGGCTGCTGTGCGAGCCGTTCCAATCCGACCGCGCGTACTTTGCGTCGAGCCGCATCCTGCGTACCCTCTTCGAGATCCCGAACGACGCCGACCGCGACACGGCCGGCGCGCTGTTGGAAGCCCGGATCGCCGAGGTTGCACCCATGGTGTTGCCGTGGCTTCCGCTCGTCGCCGCCGCGTCGGGCGCAACCGTCGCGCCGACGAGCGCGGTCGACCAACTCGCGCCGCAGTTCCGGACCGACCGATTGCACGAGGCAGTTGCAGTGGCCATCGCGGAGATTCTCGAACGACCCACCCTGCTCGTGATCGAGGACGCGGCGTGGATGGACGATGCGTCCGCAGCACTGTACGCGTCGCTCTTCCAAGCCGTGCACACCGTCCCGTGGCTGATCTGTATCACGACCCGCTCGAGTGAGCGGGGGCTCCGAGCCGAGCTGGGCTACGAATCCGAGCGCATCGTGCTCGACCCGCTCTCGCCCGAGCACGCACTCGAACTGGCGGCGCTCGCGACCGATGACGCGCCGCGACCCGACGACGTTCTCGCCGAACTGGCGGAACGTGCGCACGGAAACCCGATGTTCGTGCTCGAGCTCGTCGAAGCCCTGCGCCGCGGCGAGCTGCTCGACGAACTCCCGACGTCATTGGAAGCGGTGCTTGCCGAACGCATCGACGCGCTGACACCACCCGAGCGGCGTCTGCTGCGTTACGTCGCCGTGCTCGGATCGCGCGTCCCTCTCGACCTCGCGCAAGCCGTGCTCGGCGACGTACTGCCCGACGTATCCGCTCTCGCACTCTCCGATCTCGCCGACTTTCTCGACGTCAGCGGCAGCGTCTACACCTTCCGCAATGAGCTGATCCGCCGCGTCGCGTACGACGCGCTTCCCTTCACCCGCCGCCGCGCGCTCCACGCGCGGGCGGCAGAAGTGCTCGAAGCGCAGGGCGGGGACGGGGTGGCTGACCTGCTGTCGATGCACTACGAAGCCGCCCGTCGATTCGCCGAGGCATGGACATGGGCCCGCCGCGCGGGTGACGACGCGCGCGACCGTTTCGGCAACGTCGAAGCGGCCGCGTTGTACCGCCGCGCATTGACCGCGGCGGCCTCGGTCGCGCCGCCGGTCGCCGATATCGCCGCGGTGGCCGAATCCCTCGGCGATGTAAGTGAACGGCTGGCGCGTTACGACGAGGCCCTCGGGGCCTACGCACTGGCCCGCAAGTACGCGGCAGGATCGCCGCGCTTGTTGCGCAAGACCGGCAGGGTGCAAGAGCGCGCGGGTCACTACCGATCCGCGCTCGGATGGCACCGGCGCAGCCTCACCGCCGCCGAGGCCACGGGATCCGAAGTCGCGCAGGCGATGATGGCCTTGGCGAGCGTGCGGTACTGGCAGGGCCGCTTCAACGAGTGCATCGATTGGTGCCGGCGCGCAATCGAGGTCGCCGAGCGAGAAGACGACCGCAACGCGCTGGCGCACGCGTACCACTTGTTGCACCTCAC
>JBEVDP010000564.1:0-2919 GCA_040513235.1 Acidimicrobiia bacterium
GGGGGCGAGTTGCTCGCGCTGCTCGGCCCGAGTGGCTGCGGCAAGACGACGACGTTGCGCCTGATCGCAGGCTTCGAACGACCTGACGTAGGCCAGGTCGAGCTTGCCGGTGAGCTTGTCGTGGGGCCCGATCGCTTCGTGGCGCCCGAGAAGCGGCGCATCGGTGTCGTCTTCCAGGACTACGCGCTGTTCCCGCACCTGACGGTCGCCGCGAACGTCGGCTACGGGGTGAAGCACCGGGCCGGGCGGGAGGAACGCGTCGGGGAGATGCTCGATCTCGTCGGTCTCGGCGACAAGGGGCGGCGCCGGCCGCACGAGCTGTCCGGGGGCGAACAGCAGCGGGTCGCGATTGCGCGCGCGCTCGCACCTGATCCCGCGATCCTGTTGCTCGACGAGCCGTTCTCGAACCTCGACGCGGCGCTGCGCGGCCGGGTGCGCGACGAAGTGCGCGACATCCTGCGCGCGGCGGACGCCACCGCGGTGTTCGTCACCCACGATCAGGAGGAGGCGCTCAGCCTCGCCGACCGGGTCGCGGTGATGGAAGCGGGCCGATTGCTCCAGGTCGGGACACCCTCCGAGCTCTACACGCGGCCTGCGCGCCGGTTCGTGGCAACGTTCGTCGGCGACGCCGATCTGATTCGGGGGGAGAGCGATGGGCGGCGCGCCGTCACGCCCCTGGGCACGGTCGCGATCGTCGGTGCCGCGCCGAGCGGCCCGGTCGACGTCGTGGTACGGCCCGAGAACGTGCGGCTCCGCCTCGACGGAGCCGGCCGGGGGACGGTCCAACGCCTCACCTACTACGGCCACGACCAACTCATCGACGTCGCCCTCGCCGATGGTGGTCGTGTGCGCTCGCGCACAGGTCCCGGGGACCAGTTCCACCCCGGCGATCTCGTCGCGGTGCAAGTGGTCGGCGAAGTCGTCGTGTTCTCTGCCTAAGCGAGCCGGAAACGTGAGCGCCGATGTCCTGATCCTCGGTGCCGGGCCCGCGGGCCTCGGCGCGGCGTATCGCGTCGCGCAGACCGGCCGACGGGTGCGTGTGATCGAACGGGAGCCGTGCGTCGGTGGGCTCGCCGCGAGCTTCGAGGTTGCCGGCCAGCGCGTCGACCACGGCAGCCACCGGCTACATCCTTCGACGCCTGAGCCGATCATGGCGACATTGCGTTCCTTGCTCGGTGACGACTTGCAACGCCGCCCACGGCACGGCCGCATTCGCATGGCGGGCCGCTTCGTCGCGTTCCCACCGAAGGCTGCCGACCTCGTGCGTCACTTCCCGCCGGCGCTCTCGGCGCGTCTCGCGCTCGACATGGCCACGAGCCCATTCCGCCGAGCGCGGGCCGACACGTTCGCGGAGGTTGTGCGCGCCTCGCTCGGTCCGACGATGACCGATCGCTTCTACGCGCCGTACGTCGAAAAGCTCTTCGGCGTTCCCGCGACCGGGCTGGCGGGCGAGCTCGCGCGCCGCCGGGTCGGTGCGAGGAGCGCGTCCGCGCTCGTCCGGCGAGTCGTGAGGCCCGACCCGAACCGCGGGATCTTCTTCTATCCGCGCCGCGGCTACGGCCAGATCTCCGAAGTACTCGCCGACGCCGCGACGGCCGCCGGCGCCGAGATCCTCACGAGTACCGACGTGTCGGCGATCGACGCGACCGGGGTGACCAGCGGCGACGGCGGTCGACACGACGCCGCAATGGTGTGGTCGACGCTTCCACTCGCGTTGGTCGCCCGGCTCGCCTCGGCGCCCGACGACGTGCTTGCCGCGGCCGCTCGACTCGAAACCCGCGCGCTCCTGCTCGTGTATCTGGCGCTCCCGACATGCCGGTGGACGGAGTTCGACGCGCACTATTTCCCGGAAGCCGATGTCCCGCTCAGCCGCATCTCCGAGTGCAAGAACTACCGCGACAGTGCCGACGACCCGCGCGACGTCACCGTATTGTGTGCCGAGGTTCCCTGCGCGCTCGGCGATCGCCGTTGGAACGAGACTTCAGACGAGCTCGCCGCCCAAGTGCGCGACGCAATTGCCCGCAGCGCACTCGCGATTCCGACACCAATCGACGTCGCGGTGCGCCGTGTGCCGCGCGCGTATCCCATCTACCGGCTCGGTTACGAGCAGCCGTTTGCGGCACTCGACGCGTGGGCGTCATCGCAACCCAACTTCTTGCACTTCGGCCGCCAGGGGCTTTTTGCCCACGACAACACCCATCACGCGCTGGCCATGGCGTGGGCCGCGGCTGACGCGCTCGCCGAAGGTGGCACCGTCGACGAGCGAGCTTGGCACCGGGCCCGCGCCACGTTTGCGACGCACGTCGTCGAAGACTGAACCGTCAAGCGCGGAGCTTGTCGATCGTGCCGGCGATTCGACGTTCGCGCGTGTCGACGCGCTTTGCCTCGTTGATCCACGCGACGTACTCGCGTTGGTGCGTGTACGAGAGCTTGTCGTACCGGGCGCGGAGCTTCGCCGTGCGCAACGCCCGCGCGAGATCATCCGGGACCTCGACGACACGCGGGGCGTCGTCGACTTCTATCGCGACGCTGACGACCTGACCGGCTTCGACGCCCGCCCGCACGCGGTTCTCACGGTTCAGGGGAACGAAGAACTGATTGCCGTACACCGCGACGGTCGTCCGGAAGCCGTGCGAACCCACCATGACCCGCACGCGCGGCCGCTTCGCCGAACCGAGCTTTTCGATCACCTTCGCCGGCACGACGAGATAGGTCGCCGTCTTCCCCTCGACCATCACTTCCGATCGGAACCGGTGGGCCATCAACATGTGAACGTAGCTGTCGCCAAACCGCAGGCACCACGTGCCGGAGATACGGCACCAGCCTCACGAACGACTGGCCCTGGGTGCGGAAGGAATACGAGATCGGCACTTCCGCGTAGCGGTAGCCCTTGCGCACGAGATCGAGCGTGAGCACCTG
>JBEVDP010000565.1:0-5257 GCA_040513235.1 Acidimicrobiia bacterium
CGTTCCCCGTCACGCTCGACACCCCGGCCAGGAGCGCGCCCAGGTGACACAGCAGCGTTGCGGCGGCGTTCTCCGCGAACACCGCGATCCGTCGCTCGGGCCCTAGCGGCAGCGCGTCGAACGCGTTCGTCGCCCGATCGAGGGCAGCTGCGACCGCGCCCCAGCCGAGGCTCACGCGCTCGTCGTGGAGCGCGACCTCCGTCGGTCTCTCGCGGGCAAGTCGGTGCAAGTCGTGCGCCACGCGGTCCCCTGGGGGTCGAAGGCGGGCCGGCGAATCGCATCCTATAGACTCTGATCATTATCAGCAATAGGTGAAGAAGTCCGGCAAGTTCCGCCTGATCATCATAATGAATTGCTTGACAGGGGGCCACGGGCCGGTGTTTGCTGAGACCCATGCGGAACCTCAGCGACACGGTCGCCTCTCGGTCCCCGGGCCGGCCGCGGCGCGGACCGCTGGCCGGTGTCCGCGTCGCCGACTTCTGCTGGATGGGCGTAGGGTCGGTGGCGACTCGCCTGCTCGCCGACTTCGGCGCCGAGGTCATCAAGATCGAGGACCGCGTCCGCATCGACACACCTCGGAGGCTCCCCATTTACAAGGGCGAGCCGGCGCGGAACTTCGGCGAGGAGGCGATCGACGCCGACCCGAACCGCGGCGGGCTCTTCAACAACTACTGCCGTAACAAGCTCGGCGTGACCATCAACATGCGAACTCCTCGCGGGCGCGACCTCGCCGAGCGCCTGATCGCCGAATGCAGCGTCGTCTCCGAGAACTTCGCACCGGGCGTCATGGAGCGCTGGGGACTCACCTACGAGCGGCTCGAGCAGCTGTCGCCGGGGGTTATCTACGCCCGGATGAGCGGTTACGGCCACTCGGGCCCGCACGCCGAGTACCGCAGCTACGGCCCGGTGGTGCAAGCGATGAGCGGGTTGTCGTACATCAGCGGGCTGCCGGGCCGTGAGCCGTCGGGCTGGGGTCTCTCGTATATGGACAACCAGGCTGCGTACTACAACTCCGCCGCGCTGCTCCTTGCGCTCTTTCGCCGCAACCTCACCGGCCAGGGCACCGAGATCGACGTGTCCGCGATCGAGGCCGGCGTCAACCTCGTCGGCCCGGTGCTGCTCGACGTTACTGTGAACGGGCGGTCGACCCATCGGCCCGACTATCCCACCGGCAACCGGTTGGAATGGCCGAACGCGGCGCCGCACGGCGTCTATCCGGCGCGCGGCGACGACCGCTGGGTGGCGATCGCCGTCTTCGACGACGCGCAGTGGTCTGCGCTCGTCGACGCGCTCGGCCGCCCCGAATGGGCGCGCGACACGAGGTTCGCGACCCAGGACAGCCGCTTCGCGCACCAGGACGCGCTCGACGTCCACGTCGCGGCATGGACCCGTGATCGCGATCGCTACGCGGTCATGGAGCTGCTGCAGCAAAGCGGCGTGCCGGCCGGAGTGGTGCAGAACGCCGAAGACCTCAACGAGCGCGACCCGCAGGTCGCGCACCGCGGCGTGTTCTTCGAGCTGGACCATCCGGTGATCGGCCCGGCGAAGTTCGAAGGCACGCCCGTGCAGTTGTCAGATACGACGGCCGACAACTGGCGATCGGCGCCGCTGCTCGGCGAAGACAACGCGTACGTGTTCAAGCAGATCGTCGGTTTCTCGGACGACGAGTACGGCGATCTGGAAGCCGAAGGAGTCATCTGATGACGTGGGCGGGCGGACCCGACGTGGGCGACGGGCTCGTGCTCGCGGGCGTGCGGGTCGTCGAGTTAGCCGGCGATCCCGCGGGCGAGATGGTCGGCAAGCTGCTCGCCGAGATGGGAGCCGACGTCGTCAAGGTTGAGCCTCCCGAAGGCTCCGCGACCCGCCGCATCGGTCCGTTCGCCGGCTATGGCGTCGACGGCGACCACAGCCTGACCTTCTGGTACTACAACACCAACAAGCGCAGCGCCGTCGTCGACTACCGCACCCTCGACGGGCAAGCCACGTTGCAGGGGCTGCTCGAAGACGCCGACGTGCTGATCACCACGCTGCGTCCGCCGGAGCTCCGCGCGCTCGCGATCGACTTCGACGAGCTCCGCGCGGTCTCCGAGCGGCTGATCGTGTTGTCGATCACGCCGTTCGGACTCGACGGCCCGTGGGCTGACTGGTTGAGCTCCGACCTGGTCGGCCTCGCGCTCGGCAGCCCGCTGAACAGCTGCGGCTACGACGATCACTCGATCCCGCCGATCCGACCGGGAGGAGATCAGGGCTACCAGTCGGCGGCCAGCTTCGCGCTCATCGGCCTGCTGCTCGCCCTCGTCGAACGCCAGCACACCGGTCGCGGCCAACTCGTCGACGTCGGCATGCACGACTGCCTCGCCGTGAACGCGGAACTCGCCAACCCGTACTGGTTCTACCCGAAGGTCGTCGTGCAGCGGCAGACGTGCCGCCACGCGCAGCCCACGCCCACGCAGCCCGCGATCTTCCAGTGCGCGGACGGCCGGTGGGTCTACTTCGTGATCTTCGTCGCCGAGCAGAAGGCGTGGCGCTCGCTGCTCGAGTGGATCGACAGCAAGGGCCTCGCGGTCGACCTCACGGGCGAGGAGTACGACGACCCCGCCTACCGGCAGGCCCACTTCGACCACATCCAGGAAATCGTCGAAGTCTTCTTCATGTTGCAGACCGCAGACGAGGCGTACCACGAGGGCCAGGCGCGCGGGCTCGCGATCGGTCCCATCACCTCGCCCGACGAGTTGCTCGAAGACGAGCATCTCGCCGCCCGCGACTTCTTCGTTGCCGTCGAGCACGACGACGTGCCGCCCGCGCTCTACCCGGGTGTGCCGTTCCGGTTCTCGGCCCACGGCGTCGCATCGCTGCGGCGCGCGCCGAAGCTGGGCGAACACACGACCGAGATCCTCGACTGCATTCCACTCGCCGCGCCGGCCGGATCGGCCGCATCAACGGGGGGAGGTGCGCGCTGATGCCGGCCGGCGGCGAGTTCCACCATCGCGACCGGTGCGCGATCGTCGGCATCGGTGCCACCGACTTCTCGCGCGACTCCGGCCGCAGCGACTTGACCCTCGCGACGCAGGCGGCCCTGGCCGCGATCGACGATGCCGGCCTCTCTCCCCTCGACATCGACGGCATCGTTCGCTGCGACTTCGACGCGGTCCGCCCGAACGACCTCGTCGAAACCCTCGGCTTGCGAGGCCTGTCGTACTTCTCCGAAGTCGGACCGGGCGGCGTGGCGCCGTGCGCCATGGTGGGTCAGGCGGTCGCCGCGATCCTCTCGGGCCAGGCGAGCACCGTGCTCGTGTTCCGCGCGCTGAACGGCCGGTCCGGCCGCCGGTACGGCTTGAGCGCCGAGACGCAGACACGCGTCGGCGGCGGCGGCACCTACGACGAGTTCTTCGCGCCGTACGGCCTGCTCACGCCTGGCCAGATCTTCGGGCTCATCGCGCAGCGCCACATGGTCGAGTTCGGCACGAGCGAGAAGGAGCTCGGCCACATCGCGCTCACCTGCCGGGCGCGCGCCAACGCCAACCCCGCGGCCCAGATGCACGACCGAGCGTTGACGATGGACGACTACCTCGCGGCGCGCATGATCTCGGCGCCGTTGCGACTGTTCGACTTCTGCCTCGAAACCGACGGTGCATGCGCGGTCGTCGTGACGAGCGCCGACCGGGCCAAGGATTGCGCGCAACCGGCCGCGCTGATCCGCGCGGTCGCGCAGGGAAGCCCGGCCGCCCCGCAACCCGGCATCCAGTTCCCGGTGCTGCTGCGCGAGTCGATCACGACGCTGCCGGCCCGGCCGACCGCCGAGACGCTGTACCGGCGCGCGGGCCTCGGCCCCGACGACATCGACGTTGCCCAGCTGTACGACTGCTTCACGATCACCGTGTTGTTGCAGCTCGAGGACTTCGGCTTCTGCGCCAAGGGCGAGGGCGGTCCCTTCGCCGCCAGCGGTGAGATCGACCTCGGCGGCCGCATCCCCGTCAACACCGGTGGCGGTCACCTCTCCGAGGGTTACATCCACGGGATGAACCACATCGTCGAAGGCGTGCGCCAGATCCGCGGTACATCGACGTCGCAAGTCCCGGGTGCCGAGGTGTGCCTCGTGACGTCGACGCCGCTCCCGCCGGGTAGCGCGCTCATCCTGCGGGCGGCGTGAGCAGTGGACGCCGCGACTCGACTGGTCCCCGTCGACGACGACCGCGACACCGCGGGCTTCTGGGAAGCGGCCCGGCGTCACGAGCTCGTCGTCCGCGCGTGCGACCACTGCGGCACCGTCTTGCACCTGCCACGTGCGTACTGCCACACGTGCGGCAGTTGGGACGGTCACTGGCAGGTCGTCACCGGGCACGGCCACTTGTACTCGTGGACCACCGTCGAGCACCAGGTGCATCCGGCGTACCCGGTGCCTTACACGATCGTCCTCGTCGAGCTCGACGACGCAGCGGGGACGCGGCTTGTCGGCTCGCTTCCAGGCGCGCCGCACCTCGTGGAGGGGCAACCGATGACAGTGTGGTTCGAAGAGCTTGATGACGGCGTCGTCGTCCCGCAGTGGGCACCCGCCGCGGAGGACACATGAGTTGGGACTTCGAGACCGATCCCGAGTTCCAGCGAGAGCTCGATTGGGTGGATGCGTTCGTACGAGACGAGGTCGAGCCGCTCGACTTCGTGGTGCGCCACGCGTGGGACATGCAGGACCCCGCCCGGCAACAGCTCATCCCGCCGTTGCAGGATCGCGTGCGCGAGCGGGGCCTGTGGGCTGCGCATCTCGGACCGCATCTCGGCGGCGCGGGATTCGGTCAGGTGAAGCTGGCGCTGCTGAACGAGATCCTGGGCCGCACCCACTGCGGCCCGATCGTGTTCGGCTGCCAGGCGCCCGATTCGGGTAACGCCGAGATCCTCGCCCACTACGGCACGGAGTACCTGAAGCGGACGTACCTCGATCCGCTGGTACGCAACGACATCGTGTCGGCCTTCTCGATGACCGAGCCCCAGGGCGGCTCCGACCCGACGCAGTTCGTCACGCGGGCCGAGCTCGACGGCGACGAATGGGTCATCAACGGCGAGAAGTGGTTCTCCTCGCACGCCAACTTCGCGGCCTTCCTCATCGTGCTCGCGGTCACCGACCCCGACGAACCCGCGCACACGAAGATGTCGATGTTCGTCGTGCCGTCGGAGACTGCGGGTGTCGAGATCCTCCGCAACGTGCCCGTCTACGGTCACAACGACGGCGGCACCCACTCGTACATCCGGTACAGGAACGTGC
>JBEVDP010000566.1:0-2521 GCA_040513235.1 Acidimicrobiia bacterium
ATGACCGCGCTCGTACGCGCATTCGACGCGAAGCAGGTCGGTGCCGCGATCCTGGATTCACCCGAGTTGCTCGCTGTCCGGGACGAGCGCGGTCGCAACTGGCTGCACCTGTGCTGTTCCGTCGACATCAAGGGCGACAAGCGTGCGGCCGCCGCCAGCGTGCGCACGGCCGACGTCTTGCTCGAACACGGCCTCGGCCTCGACGCGGAAGCATTCACCGAAGACGGCTGGAAGGCCACGCCGCTCTGGTACGCGGTAGGGCGTGGCCACAACCTCGTCCTCGCCGAACACTTGCTGAAGCTCGGCTGCAATCCGAACTACGCGCTGTGGGCAGCCGCGTTCCGCGACGACTTCGCCGCGATCAAGCTGTTGGTTCGCTACGGCGCGATCGTCGACGATCCCGCGGCCGACGAGACGCCGTTCGTTGGCGCGGTGAAGGTGAGCCACTTCGAGTCGGCGGAACTGTTGCTGAAGCTCGGCGCCGACGTGAACGCCGTAGACGGCAGAGGCATGACGGCGCTGCATTACATGTTGAAGAAGGGCAGCGACAAGCAGCACTTCCGGATGCTCGTGAAGTACGGCGCCCGGGGCGACATCCCCGACCCGGCGGGACGGACGGCCGCCGAGATCATGCGCAAGAAGAAGGACCCCGACTTCGCGAAGTTGGCCGAAAGATGTCAGTCGCAATGAAGCTTCCTACGCGATCACGCGTATTGGGCTGACGTGCTGGAGGATCGCCACCGCGCCGAGCTGTGAACGCTCGTCGGACGCGTCGTCAGGCGGTGCAGGGGATTGTCGCTCGCATCTGCGCGGCGGCGGCATCGAGCGCGGGGAACATGTTCACGTCTTCGCGGTCGGTCGACGATCGCGCAGAGGACGCACTCGCCGTTGCACCACGTTCTTCGAGGCGCGGCTAGGTTCTCGCCGTGCAGGCGCACGCGGCGGATTCGTATCGCGGTGTTCTTGCGATTCGTGACGTCAGAGCGCTCATCTCCGCCAGCGCGGCGTCGCAGCTCGGCGACTGGCTCTACAACGCGGCGCTCCTCGGCTACGTCTACAGCGCCACCGGCTCGCCGGGATGGGTCGGCGCGGCGACGATCGTTCGGCTGCTTCCCTATGCGCTGCTCGGTCCGGTAGGTGGCGCGGTCGCCGACCGCTACGACCGCCGCACGGTGCTGCTCGTCGGCGACCTGCTTCGGTGCGCGCAGATGTTCGCCCTGGCCGCAGTCGTGGCGTTCGACGGGCCGGTGGCACTCGTCATCGCGCTCACGGCCCTCGCCTCCGCGGCGGGCACGGCCGAGCGTCCGGCCGCGATGGCCTTGCTCCCGCGGTTGGTCGGCGAGGCGCGTCTCGGCCCGGCGAACGCGCTGCTGCATACCGTGCAAGACGTCGGGATCGTCGCGGGCCCGGCTCTTGGCGCGGTCCTCCTCGCGGTGACCACCGCGACCGCGGCCTTCGTGGTGAACGGGCTCACGTTCGCGATCTCGGCACTGTTTATCTCCACGATGCGGCGCCACATCATGCCGGTCGACGTGAGGGAGGGCGACGGCGCGGTTGCGCAGGTCGTCCACGGTTTTCGAGTGGCGCGCGCGACTCCGTTCGTCGTACCGCTCTTCCTCGTCGTGGCCATGGTGGAGTTCACCTACGGTGCCCAGACCGTGCAACTGGTCGTGTACGCCGAGCGCGTCCTCGATCTCGGCGAGGGTGGTTACGGCGCGCTGCTCGCCGCGGCCGGAGTTGGTGGTCTGCTGAGCGCGATCGTCAACGGACGGCTCGCGGCCAGCAGTCGGGTCTCGCTCATCGTCGTCACCGCGGGCGCGATCGTGTGCGCCACGCAGTTCGCTTACGCCGGCGTCGACGGCCTCGTCGTGGCGCTCGCGGTGACGGTGGTGGGGGGCGCGGGTCTCGTGGCTTGTGAGGTGGTCGCCGAGACCGCACTGGCACGTGTCGTCCCCGCCGACGTCTTGGGGCGCGTCATGGGGGTCTTCAATGCGCTGTCCGTCGCGGCCATGGTGGCGGGCGCGGTGCTCGCGCCCGTCCTGATCGCATCGACGTCGCTCCACACGAGTCTGGTGGTGCTGGGCGCGGCCTCCCTGCTCGTCACCGTTCTGTGTCGCGCCGGGCTCCGCGGGCTCGACGTCGTGACCCGTCAGCGAGCCGAGGCGCTCGCTTCGCGGGTGGCGGTGATCGAGCGGCTGCCGATCACAAGCGGGGTGCCGCAACTCGTGCTGGAGCAGCTCGCGGCCGCGTCCCAGTTGTGCCCGATCCCGCCGGGCGTCGACGTCATCGTCGAAGGCGCGCCCGCTCATGCCTTCTACGCCGTCGTCGACGGGCGCGTCGTTGTTCACCGCGACGGAGAGAAGATCGCGGTCCTCGGACCGGGTGCTCACTTCGGCGAGCGCGGCCTCCTCGACAACGCACCGCGTAATGCGTCCGTCACGACCGAAACCGACAGCACGATCCTCCGCTTGGAAGGAAAGGTTCTGACCGACGCGTTGCAATCCACGTCGACGTTGCTGAC
>JBEVDP010000567.1:0-7081 GCA_040513235.1 Acidimicrobiia bacterium
CGCCCATGTACTCGACCGCGTACTCGAGCGCGCCCTGCGCGGCGCCGACGCACATCGCCGCGTTGCCGCACCGTTCATGGTTGATGTGCGCGATGAGCGTCTTGAACGACTCGCTGTTCGCGGGGTCCCCCCACACGAGCACGTCTTCGGGCTCGATGCGCACGCCGTCGAAC
The DNA here is from genome assembly GCA_040513235.1 of Acidimicrobiia bacterium. Taxonomy (GTDB): domain Bacteria; phylum Actinomycetota; class Acidimicrobiia; order IMCC26256; family PALSA-610; genus JANNHK01. Next base: position 174 of record JBEVDP010000567.1, read on the forward strand.
GCGAGCTCGGCCTCGCTGGTCGCGCGCAGGCCCATCTTCACGTGCGTGCCGGTCACCTCGACCGCGGACGATTCGAGGTCGACGACGACAGCGCCGATGCCGCGCACGCCCTCGCTGCCGGGGAACCGGCACCAGACCAGGCACGCCCGCGCCTTGTGGCCGCCGGTCACGTAGTTCTTGTACGCGTCGAGCCGGAAGCCGTCGCCGTCCGGGGTGAGCTTGGCCCGCATGTGGCCGACTGCGCTGCCGGCCTCGGTCTCGCTGATGCCGATACAGAAGAGTCCGTCGCCGGTCGCGGCGACCGGCAACCACTTGTCGCGCAGCCCATCCGAACCGAGGTGCTCGATCGCCCGCGGCGGACCGTTGAAGATGAGCTGGGCGAGGATCGCGCTCGACACGTCGGCCCGGGCGAGCTCTTCGAGCACGATCGCGGCCTCGATGTCGCCGAGGCCGGCGCCGCCCCAGCGCTCGCCGATGGTGATGCCGAACAGCTCCGCCTTGCGCATGGCGTCCCACGCCCACTGCGGGAACTCCTCGGTCTCGTCGCCGTGGCGCGCCATCGGCGCAAGTTCGCGTTCGGCGACGTCGCGTGCGAGCTGGCGCAGCGCGGCCTGATCCTCGGTGTCCGCGAACGGATTTGTCCCGTGCTGCCCGACCATGGTTTGCGAGCCTAAACGGTCAACTGAAAACGAAGCTCACGATGGTGTTCGCCACGACGACCGCCGCCGTGAACGCGGGCGTGGCTAGCGTGCGGGCATGGCCCGTGCCGAGCCGGTTGCCGGTGGCGAGATCGACTTCTTCCACGGCCAGCCCTATCCCCAGTGGGCCGCGGCCCGGGCAACCGAGTGCCCCGTGATCGCCGGCGGCGGAGCTGCGTTCGGCGCCAAGACGATGTTCCAACCGACGACGTATCGCGACGCTGAAGCCGTTCTGCGGGACGGCGAGACGTTTTCGTCCGCGATCAACGCCATGCACATCGGGCAGTTCATGGGCGACCTGATCCTCGCGATGGACGGCCCGGAGCACCGGCAGTACCGCAATCTCGTCGCCAAGGCGTTCCGCGCCTCGCAGCTCGAGCGGTGGGAGGGCACGCTCATCCGTCCGACGATCAACCGGTTGCTCGACGCGATTGTGCCCGCCGGCCGGGCCGACCTCGTGGCGGCCGTTACGGCCATGTATCCGGTCGAGGTCATCTGCGGGATCGTCGGCGTCCCACTGACGGACGCGCCGCAGTTCCACGCGTGGGCGGAGAAGATCAACACCGGGCCCATAGACCCCGAAGCGGGACACGCGGCGTCGGCCGCGATGGTCGAGTACCTGCGGCCGCTCGTCGAAGAACGGCGGGGACGGCCGACCGGCGACTTCCTCTCCGACCTCGTACACGCCGAGATCGACGGCGAACAACTCTCTGAGAGCAAGCTCTACGGGTTCTTGCGGCTGCTACTCCCCGCGGGCGCGGAAACGACGTACCGCGTCATGGGCAACTGCCTGGTCGCGTTGTTGACGAATCCCGCCGCCCTGGCAGCCGTGACGGCCAACCGAAACCTGATCCCCGAGGTGATCGAGGAGACGTTGCGGTGGGAGACGTCGGTGACGATGGTGAGTCGGGTGGCCACCGCCGACACCGAGATCGCGGGTTGCCCGATCCCGGCGGGGTCGCCCGTGGGTGTGCTCACCGGATCGGCCAACCGCGACGAAGCGCGCTGGGACGATCCCGACGTCTGGCGCCTCGGGCGTGCGCCCCAGCACCACCTCGCGTTCGGCACGGGACAACACCAGTGCCTCGGGATGCATTTGGCGCGGCTCGAGCTGCGGGCCGGACTCGACGCGATCATCGAGCGACTGCACAACCTCCGCCTCGACCCCGACGTCGATCTCGACGCGCTGGTCATCGAGGGCTACGCGTTCCGCGGCCCCGTGGCGCTCCCGGTTTTGTTCGACCCGGTCTGATCACGCGAGCCGGAACTCGCTCGAGTCAGTGCGGCTCTGGGCTTGGTGACGCGCCACCCGTCGTACTAGTCGTTCCCGAACATCATCATCCACTGCTCACGCGTCCGCGGCCGGAAAACGTAGTTCGCTTTCCGGACCTCGCCGAGCGGCGCCGATGGCGCGGGCGAGTAGAGGTGACCCGGGTAGAGGACGGTGTCATCGGGGACGAGCGCAAGCTTCTGAGTGAGGCTTTCGTAGAGCGCTTCGGGGTCGCCGCCGGGCAGGTCGGTGCGACCGCACCCGTCCAGAAACAGCGTGTCGCCAGACACGAGCTTCCCGTCGACGTGGAAGCACTGCGACCCCGGAGTGTGGCCTGGCGTGTGGATCAGCGTGATGCGCACCGCGCCGACTTCCACCACGTCGCCGGACGCGTGCGTCACGAGATCGGAGTCGGAGCAGCCGGTGACACGCTTCACGCCGAACGCCTCCGGTTCCTGCACATGCACCTTCGAGGAGACGTCGTCGCGGGCGAGCAGCTCGGCGAGGCCCTCGATGCGCCAGCGGCCCATGCTGCCGCCGACGTGGTCGGGGTGGTAGTGGGTGACGAGCACGTCGGTCAGGCGCATCCCGTCGGCGTCGAGGATCTCCACCAATTCACCCACGCCGTACGCGGGATCGATGGCGACGGCGTCGCCCGTCTCCCGGTCGCCGACGAGGTAGACGAAGTTCACCATCTGCTGCGCGATCTGGTCGTCGCGCGCGAAGTCACGCCCGGCGAGCAGCTGGCGGAAGTAGAAGCGATCGCTCATGACTGCGTAGCGTACGCGGGCACGGGCGTTGCACCGCCTCCGAACGTGCCTCGGGTGGTTTCCGTGTGCTGGACTTCTTTCATGGCGGTGCCGGTTGCCGACATCGAGCTCGTGCGCCACGCGAGCCGCCGCCTGCTGCGCACCGCCGACGAGCTCACTGACGACGAAGTCGGCGAGCCGTGCCTGCTGCCGGGCTGGAGCCGCGCGGAACTGCTGACCCACCTCGCGCGCAACGCCGACGGCACGCGCGGGATGGTCGAGGCCGCGGCCCGCAACGAGGTTGCGCCGATGTACCCCGGTGGACCGGACCGACGGGCCGCCGACATCGCCGCCGGCCGCGGTGAGCGCGCCCAGGTCGTCGTCGCCGATCTCCGGCATTCGATCGACGCGCTGATGGAGACGTGGCAGTCGTTGCCACCCGACGCGTGGGACAGCGTCGGCCGGACCCTCACCGCCGACCGCACGATGCGCGTCATGGCCTGGGTGCGGTTACGCGAAGTCGAGATCCATCACGCCGATCTCGACGTCGACTACGCCGCGGCCGACTGGCCGGTCGCATTCGTGACCCGCGCGCTCGCGGAGGCTGTGCGCGAGCTGCCGGCGCGCGCCGTCGCGAACCGGCCCGCCGTCGACGCGCGCTACCGACTCGAAGCAAGCGATCACGGCCGAGCCTGGACGATCGAGCTCGCGGGCAATCGGGTGGTCGTCCACGAGGACGACAACGGGGCCGCCGACGCGACCGTGGCGGGTTGGGGCTGCGATCTGCTGGCATGGCTGTACGGCCGCACCGCGACGGGGGAAAGCGTCACGGTGGGCGGCGCCGACACCCGGGCGCTGCGGTTACCGACGTGGTTCCCGTATTCCTGAGCGGCCGACGAGAAGCGCGAAATGCGTTCTAGGCTTCGCCCATGACGACGACGGCGTACCGCACATGTCATCTCTGTGAGGCGACGTGCGGCTTGGAGCTGCATCTCGACGGCGGCGAGATCACTCTCGTGCGCGGTGACCGCGAGGATGTGTTCAGCGGCGGCTATCTCTGTCCGAAAGGCACCGCGGTCAAGCACCTCGACACCGACCCGGACCGTCTGCACACGCCGATGATCCGCCGCGGCGAAGAATGGCATGCGGCGACATGGGACGAAGCGTTCGCGCTCATCGCCGAGCGACTCGGCGCGATCCGCGACGCGCACGGCAATGACGCCGTCGCGGCGTACCTCGGGAACCCGGGCGCGCACAACCTCGCGCCAGTGCTCTACACGAGCGTGGTGATGCGGTCGCTCGGCAGCCGCAACGTGTACAGCGCGAGCACCGTCGACCAGATGCCGAAGCAAGTGTCGTCGGGATTGATGTTCGGTGGCGCGCTCACGGTTCCGGTACCCGACATCGACCGCACCGACTATCTCCTCGTGCTCGGCGCGAATCCGTTCGCGTCGAACGGCAGCCTGTGGACCGCGCCGGATCTGCCCGGCCGGCTCCGGGCCTTGCGCGCACGAGGCGGGAAGTTCGTCGTGGTGGACCCGCGCCGGTCGAAGACCGCGGAGGAAGCCGACGAACATGTCGCCATCGTGCCCGGTACCGACGCGCTGTTCCTGTTCGCGATCGTGCACGTGCTGTTCGCCGACGGGTTGGTCGATCTCGGAACTGTCGCGCCGTACGTCGATGGGGTGGAGACGATCGAAGCGCTCGCACGCGATTTCGCGCCCGAGCGCGTCGCGGGTGCAACGGGCGTCGAGGCCGAAGCCATTCGGAGCGTTGCCCGCGAACTTGCCGCCGCGCCCGCCGCCGCGGTGTACGCGCGTATCGGTACGTGCACGGCGGAGTTTGGAACCCTGGCGTCGTGGCTGGTGGACGTCTGCAACGTGCTCACCGGGAACCTGGACACGCCGGGCGGCGCGATGTTCACCAAGCCGGCCGCGCAAGCCGCCAACTCCAGCCCGCCCGCACCGGGCCGCGGCATGCGCTTCGGGCGGCGCGCGTCCCGGGTGCGCGGGTTGCCGGAGTACTTCGGCGAGTTGCCGGTCGTCTGCCTGGCCGAAGAGATCGAGACCCCGGGCGAAGGCCAAGTGCGCGCGCTGATCACGATCGCGGGCAACCCCGTGGCGTCGACACCCGACAGCGACCGGCTCGACGCGGCGCTCGCCACGCTCGATTTCATGGTCAGCGTCGACATCTACATCAACGAGACGACCCGCCACGCCGACGTGATCCTGCCGCCCGAGTCGATGCTCGCACGCGGTCACTATGACATCGCGCTCTACAACCTCGCGATTCGCAACGTGGCCAACTACTCGCCTCCGCTGATGGATCTTCCGCCCGGTGAGATGCCCGAGTGGCAGACACTGTTGCGCCTGGGCGGCATCCTCGGCGGCGCGGGTCCCGATGCCGACATCGCGGCCCTCGACGACATAGTGATCGCAACCCTCGTGCAGAAGGCCGTCACGCGACCCGGATCAAGCGTGCACGGGCGGAATCCCGAGGAACTGCTGAAAGCGCTCGAGCCGCGTCGCGGACCGGAGCGCGTGCTCGACTTCATGCTGCGCACCGGCAACTACGGCGACGGCTTCGGCGCCGATCCCGAGGGCCTCACGCTCGCAGTGCTCGAAGCCAACCCGCACGGTGTCGACTTCGGGCCGTTGCAGCCCCGCATTCCCGACGTGCTGCGGACGCCGAGCGGCAGCATCGAGCTCGCACCCGAGTTCCTGACCGCCGACGTCGAGCGATTGCTCGGAGTGCTCGACCGTCCGCTTCGCGAGGGCGCGCTAGTGCTCATCGGCCGGCGCGACCTGCGCTCGAACAACTCGTGGATGCACACCATCCCCGTGCTCGTCAAGGGCAAGGCACGCTGCACCTTGCACGTCCACCCCGACGACGCGGCGCGCGCCGGTGTGATCGACGGCGCTCCGGTGAAGGTGCGGTCGAGTGCGGGCGAGGTCGTCATTGCGGCCGAGGTCACCGACGCGATCCGGCCCGGAGTGGTGAGCATTCCGCACGGTTGGGGCCACGACCGTCCCGGGATGCGGTTGTCGGTCGCGGGTGCCAACGCGGGCGTGAACAGCAACGTGCTCGCGCGCAGCGACCTGTTCGACCCACTATCGGGCAACGCCGTCCTCAACGGCATCCCCGTCGAGCTCGAACCCGCGTAAGCGGCGCTACGGGTTGCGCAGGGCGGTGGCGACGTCGGTCATGCCCCTGATGTAGTTGTCACACGCCGCGGACTTGTTGAGCGCGAGTTGCTTGGCGTCGGTGCCGTCGGGGAAGACCGGTGGCACGTAGAACTCGAACCCGTCGGCCGCGAGTGCATCGGCAATCCCGCTCGCGCAGTCCATGGCGCTGACCTTCTCGGTCTCGAACAGCGCGGGCGCGTTGCCGGGCTGATCCCAGATCTCGGTGTCGATGGGGCCGGGCAGCACCAACTTCACGACGACCCCGGTGCCGCCGAGATCGAGCGCCATGGCTTCCGCGAATCCGCACAGCGCGTATTTGGCCGCGTTGTACGCGGCCTCATTCGGGATCGGGATGCGGCCGCCCAAGCTCGACACGAACACGATCGTGCCCGCCCCCCGTGCGAGCATGCGGGGCAGCACCGCGAGGCTCATGCGGACGGGGGAATGGAAGTCGACGTCCATGAGGAGCGCGACGTCCGCCGCTGTGAGGTCGGTGACGCGCTTGCGGAGGGGGATCGCGGCGTTGTTCACGATCGCGTCGAGGCCTTCGAACGCGTCCCACGCTGCGGTCGCCACCTGCTCGGCGCGCTCGAGGTCGCCGAGATCGGCCGTCCACATCCGAGAGTCGGGCGCGTGCGCCCGGCACGCGTCCAGCACCGCTTCGAGCCTGTCGGCCCGCCGTGCCACGATTCCGACGGTCGCGCCGCGTTCCGCGAGCGCCGGCGCGAGTGCCGCGCCGATGCCCGACGACGCGCCCGTGACGAGGATGCGTGCTCCGTCGAGCTTCACGACGACCGCTCGCGCCCCGGCTCGCGTCTATGGGTCGACTCCGGCTCCGCCTCCCGTCCGGTCGGCTGCGCCTGCGTCTCGCTGCTCGGCGGGATGCCCGCCTCGCGGCCGCTCACCTCAAGTGATTCGTGCTCCGCCCAGGAGAACACGCCTTTCGACATCGTCGACGCCTCCTCCCGCGCGCGGGCGCCGAACACTTCGGCGCGCACCGCGTGCA
>JBEVDP010000568.1:0-3254 GCA_040513235.1 Acidimicrobiia bacterium
AGTGCGAGCTGCTCGGCGGCCTGGTCACGCTGCTCGTGGTCGACGACGACCTCGAAGTAGCACTTGACCTTGGGTTCCGTGCCTGATGGGCGCACGAGTACCCGCGCGTCGTTGTCGAGTTCGATCGCGACGAGATCCGCCGGCGGCAGGCCATCGGCGCCGCCGAGGTAGTCGACGATCCGCACGACCCGCGCCGGACCGAGCGTCGTCGGTGGCGCGGCACGCAATCGCGCGGTGAAGGCGGCTGCGTCCGCCGCATCGGTGAAACGCACGGACCACTGGCTGGTGGCGTGCAAGCCGTGGGCGCGTGCGAGATCCGACAGCGCGTCGGCAACGGAGCCACGCGCCGCGAGGTCGGCCATCGCGAGCGCGGCGGTGAGGCCGTCCTTGTCGCGCACGCGGGGCGTCACCGCATACCCGAGCGCTTCCTCGTAGCCGAACACGAGGCGCCGGCCGTCGGCATCGCCCGCGCGCGAGATCCACTTGAAGCCGGTGAGCGTCACGCGCGCGGGCACCTTCGCGACCGCCGCGATCTTGTCGAGCCACGTCGACGACACGATCGATCGGGCGACAACCCGATCGTCGCCCGAACTGTTTGCCAGTGCATGCGCGCCCAACAGCGCGCCGATCTCGTCGCCGGTGAGCACGCGCCAGTCGTCGCGCTCGGGAATGGCCACCGCGAGGCGATCCGCGTCGGGATCGTTGGCCAGCACGATGTCGGCGCGCTTGCGGCGGGCGAGGTCGAGCGCGAGATCGAGAACACCCGGCTCTTCGGGGTTCGGGAAGGGCGCGGTGGGGAAGTCGGCATCGGGGTCGGCTTGTTCGCCGACGACGAACGGCGGCCCGAATCCGGCCCGATCCCACAATGCCCGGAACAGGTCGCCTCCGACTCCGTGAATCGGCGTGTAGACGGCGCGCAGCTCCCGCGGCCCGGACGGAATGATCGCCGCGGCCATGTCGATGTAGGCGGTGATCGCTTCGTCCCCGAGTGGCGCGACGATCGCGGCGTCGGGCGCGCTCGGGATGTCGACTGCCGGCCCCGCCGCGTCGATGCCGGCGCTGATTTCGGCATCGGTGGGCGGGATGATCTGCGAACCACTCGCGTCGTAGACCTTGTAACCGTTGTCGGGCGCCGGGTTGTGGCTCGCGGTCACCATCACGCCCGCGACCGCGCCGAGATCGCGCACCGCGTACGCGGTGACGGGCGTCGGCCAGTGACGAGTCGCGAGCCGCACTGGGATGCCGGCCGCGGCGAGCACACCCGCCGTCTCCCGCGCGAACGTGCGCGATCCGCGCCGGTGGTCGAAGCCCACGACGACTGGGCCGTCGGCGTCATGATCGCGGAGGTGGCGCGCCAGGCCGGCAGACGCCGCGCGCACGACCGCCACGTTCATGCGGCTGGGCCCCGCGCCGAGCGGCCCGCGCAGCCCGGCGGTCCCGAATTCGAGCCGGCCCGCGAAGCGCGCGGTCAGCGCGCCGATGTCTTGCGCGTCGACGAGCGACTGCATCTCCTCGCGTGTCGCCGCATCCGGGTCGGCGGCGATCCAGGCCCGCGCCCGCGCTGTCAGGTCCGGCGGGACGGCCACGGCGCTACGATCCGTCGCCCCTATGTGAGGGACGACGCGAGCTCCGCGAGCTTCGTCTGCGGGCGCGCGCCGAGGTGCGTGATGACCTCGGCGGCGGCCAGTGAACCGAGCCGCGCACAATTGGGCAGATCGGCGCCGTTCGTGTAACCGTGCAGGAAGCCCGACGCGTAGAGGTCACCGGCGCCCGTGGTGTCGACGAGTTGCGGCACCGGGTGCGCAGGCACGACGTGCACGTCGCCACCTGACACGATCACCGACCCCGCCGCCGAACGCGTGAGCGCGGCGACCTTGCAGTGCTTGGCGACCATCTGCATTGCGCCCTCGAAGTCGCAGCCGTACAGCGAGCAGATCTCGGCCTCGTTGGCGAAGAGCAGGTCGACTTCGTCCTCGACGAGACCGAGCCACTCGGATCGGTGCCGATCGACGCAGAATGAATCCGAGAGCGTGAGCGAGACTTCGTTGCCGGCCTCGTGCGCGATGCGCGCGGCCTTGCGGTAGGCCTCCTTGGCTTCGGGCCGGTCCCAGAGGTAGCCCTCGAGGTATACGACACGCGCGGCCGCGACTGCATCGGCGTCGACGGCTTCGGGACCGAGAAACGCTGACGCGCCGAGGTAGGTGTTCATGGTGCGCTGCGCGTCAGGGGTGACGACGATGAGGCACCGGCCGGTGCTCGGGCCGTCGGACGCGCGCGGCGAGTCGAACGTGACGCCGGTCGAGCGGATGTCGTGCGCGAAGACGTCGCCGAGCTGGTCGTTGCGGACCTTGCCGAGATACGCGGCGCGCGCGCCGAATGATGCGAGACCGACGATCGTGTTCGCCGCCGACCCACCGGAGATCTCGACGCCGGGTCCCATCGCGCCGTAGAGCTCGTCCGCGCGGGCCTCGTCGATGAGCGTCATCGCCCCGCGGTTCAGTTCCATGTTGGTGACGAACTCCTCGCTCTCGTGCGACAGCACGTCGACGAGCGCGTTGCCGATTCCGAGTACGTCGTACTGGGACACCGAGGCTCCTGTCAGGCGGGGGTTGCAGCGGGCTTGCGGCCCAGCACGATAGGCGTCGAGCCGCCGTCACCGCCGTATTGGTCGTCGGTGGGCGGCCGGAGCCGTTTGCCGTCGGTTTGGATGCGTCCGTACAGCGTCGTGCGCTGCGCCAGGGTCCGGCCGATGGGTTCCACGATCTGGCGGAACTCGGCCTCGTCGAGCTCCTGGCCGTGGGTAGCCCCCGCGGCCCGCGAGATGTTCTCGTCCATCAGCGTGCCGCCGAGGTCGTTGGCGCCGGCCTGGAGGATCTGGCGAGCACCGCCGACGCCGCATTTCACCCACGAGACCTGGATGTTGTCGATCCAGCCCCGGTACGCGATGCGGCCGACCGCGTGCATCAGCAGCACTTCGCGGAACGTGGGACCGCGCCGAGCCCGGCCCTGGATGAACAGCGGCGTCGCCATGTGCACGAACGGCAGCGGCACGAACTCGGTGAAACCTCCCGTGATCTTTTGGAGGTCACGGGTGCGTACGAGGTGGCGAGCGACGTGCACGGGCCTCTCGACGGTCCCATGCATGATCGTGACGTTGGATCGCAGCCCGACCTCATGCGCGGTGCGATGCGCCTCGAGCCACTCGTCGGTGGTGACCTTGTCGGGGCAGATGATCGCTCGGACTTCGTCGTCGA
>JBEVDP010000569.1:0-5033 GCA_040513235.1 Acidimicrobiia bacterium
ATCAATGTACCATCCACACCATCCACTCTGAGCGGCGAGCTTTGGCCGGCGTCTGGCCCGCGATAGACGACGTGACATTCGCACGGCGCACGTGGCGCCCCCTCGTCGCGCGCCGGCACGCCCTGTTCGTCGAGTCCGCAGTAACAGCACAACGGCTTGCGCAGCTCACCCAACGGATCGCTTTCGGGATCGATGCGGCCGGTCTCGAACAGAAAGTCGAGATAGGTCCACAGTGTTTCGGGCACGCGGGCCGGGAGGTGCACGCGGTTGACCGTGCACCAGTTGAGGACGTGGACCGACAGCACCGCGGTGACGCCGGTACGACTCCAGCGCACGGGTGAGCGCGAGTCGTCGTGCCGCGTCTCGGTCGCGTCCAGGATCATGGCGAGGACGTCGAGCGAGAGAGCGCGCCGCTCCCCGAGTGCCCACGCGGCCGCGGCCGCGACAAGCTCACGGTACTTCGTGCGGGCCGCGCGGACGGCGCCGACCAGCGGCACGAATTCGATGCGCGGCGCCGAATCGAACGGCGCGGCTGGTGCCGTGCTTTCCGACGAGCGCGCCTTCCGCCTCGCCCACGACTCGCGGCGCGGGACGCGATACCGGGTGGCTGGGCGACCGGCGTGCTGATCATCTGCGGCGCAGGTCGCCGACCACCAGCGCTGGGGCGACGGGAGCGGCGCCGCGCCGACCGGTACGTACAGTTCACGAACACGGTCACTCTCGACGTACAGCAACGACGCGAGCGAACTATCGGCTTGGAGCGCTTCGGCGAGCAGGTCACTCGTCACGACGAGACGATCGCTCTCCGTCCTGATCGCAATGATCGCACGCGGCTCGCGCCGGCCTCGCTCGATCAGCGCTGCGGTGCAGACGTTGCACGCGCAGAGCCTCGCCCATTCGTCGAGCGCGCGATCGGGATGCTCATGCACGAGCCACGGTTCGTTCGGACTCGGGAACGGGACAACGGTTGCGGGCATGCCGTCATCTTCCCAGCGGGCTGAGACAGCGACACGGGCGGCGGGTCGTCGCGGGACGCGTCAAGTCGTCGCACCCGGTCGCTACTGTGCGCACATGGGGAAGAACAACCGCCAGCGGCGAGCCGCGAAGGCGCAACGGAAAACGAAGCAGCGGAGCGCGCGCGACGACCGCTTCCGCAGCCAAGAGTCGAGCGGCACAGAGTCGTTCACGACGCGTGAGCTGGCCGACGGGCTGCTCGACCTCGCCGCGGCGCCGGCGCGCGCGGTCGACGACGAGTCGGTGACGGCCGCGCTCAAGCGTCTGTACACGCTCGACCGCGCGGTCGTCGCCGCCGAAGCGGAACGGAGTGCGCTCCGTTCGACTGGTGCGGTGTGGAACGGCGGGTGGCAGCCGTCGGAGTTGGTGCGGCAGGTGCAGCGCACGACGAACGGTGCCACAACCCGTCTCGCACTGGTCTCGATCGCGGCCGATCACCAACGGCGGCGCGCGTACGAGCTCGACCCGCGCTGGATCGACCAGCTCGACCGGTTGGCGGTGCCGCACGTGGCGTCGCCCACCGGCTGGCTCACGAGCTGGGCCGAGCGTGAACAGATGCAGTGGCCGGAGACGGTCCGCGCGGTCGTCGCGTTCCTGCGGTGCCTGCATTCGTTGTCCTGCATCGAGATCCTGATCCCGCCGCCGGGAACGCCTTCGGCGGGACGCGCACCGCTCGATCAGACGTCGACGGCGAACGATCCGATCCTCGAACGCGTGCGCGCACTCCTTGCGCAAGCCGAGTCGACCACCTTCGAAGCCGAGGCGGAAGCGTTCACCACCAAGGCGCAGGAGCTCATCACCCGTCACGCGATCGACATCGCGATCCTGTCGGCGCGCACCGCGCGTTCGGAGACACCAATCACCCTGCGCGTTCCGATCGACGATCCGTACGCCGACGCCAAGTCGCTGTTGCTCCAGGTCGTCGCGCAGAACTCGCGTTGCCGCGCGGTGTACTATGACCGGTACGCGATGTCGGCGGTGGTCGGATTCGCGAGCGACCTGGCGGCGACCGAGATGTTGTTCACGTCGCTGCTCGTGCAGGCCCAGGCTGCCATGCAGGCCGCGGCCGCGGCAGCACCCTCGGGTGCGCGCACGAGAAGCCGAAGCTTCCGCGCGGCGTTCCTCGTCGCGTACGCGCAGCGCATCGGTACGCGGCTCGAAGAAATCAATACCGCTGTCACTGCCGCCGCCGATACCGACGGCTCGATCGTGCCGGTGCTCGCGGCGCGATCATCGGTCGTCGACGCGGCGGTGGACGAGATGTTCGGGCAGCTGCGCGAAACGCCGGTGCGCGGCTACGACTCTGCCGGCTGGGCCAGCGGGAACCTCGCGGCCGATCTCGCGCAACTGAACTCCGGCGATCTCATTTCAGGCGATGCCGACGCCGAGCTCCTCCAACTCGCAATCGAGTGAGGCCGCTCGTCGTCGACCAGCACGGGAGCGAACGCTGCTGCCGCGGCCGCCGTGCCCCTCGTGCCTGCCTCCGTCATTGGACCGTTCACTTGGAGCTGAGAGCACCGAGTGCCGGCCACGGTGGACCCGCGCGGAGCAGGGTCAGGATGTCTCGACGGTGTTGGTGCCCGTTCGGGAACTGGTCGCGGGCGTCGCACCGCCACGCCGCGACCATCGCCAGAACGAGCCGCCGACACTCCTGGAGCAGGTCTTGATCGACGTCCGGATACTGCGCGCCGACCTCGTCCGGCGCGTGCGCAACGTCGAATTCGATCGGACCACGGCAACACGTTTCGAAGTCGATGAACAGCGGGCCGACGTGCGTGCTGAGGACGTTGCCCGGATGCGGTTCGCCGTGCAGCAGTTGCTCGGCCGCGCCGCGGCCTTGGAGGTTGCGACGCGCGCTCTGCAGCGTGCGTGCGAGGAGATCCCGGTCGGCCGCGGCGAGCGCCGGCGTTTCGTCCCGGTTCGCGACCAGCCGTTCAGCCTCTGCGACTCGCTCCATGAAGTGTGGCGTCGCGACCTCGACGCTGCGCATCCCGGCGTGCAGGCGATGGAGCGCGTCCGCGTAGGCGGCCGGCGAGACCTCCTCAGATGTCACCGCCTCGTAGTAGGTCCACCAGGTCACCGCGAAGCCGTCGCGTTCGTAGACGCGCGGCTCGACTCGGGGCTCGAGCGCCGCGACAGGGCTCCCAGTTACGGCGAGATGCTGAGCAAGCTCGACTTCGAGCGCGGCGACCTCTTGCCCCACCGGTGCTATTCGCGCGAAGACGTCACAGGGCAGAAGACGTAGAGCAAGCTTGTTCGAATTGTTGATCACGACTGCGTCGTCGACCGGCAGGTCCAGCGCTCCGGCAAGTGATGTCGCCGCGACCACCGCACGCGCAACGATCTCTGCCTCCACGAAGAAATCCTGACATAGCGAGCTCAAGCGGAGGTGATGATCTCGTGTTCTTGCGCGAGGAAGATCGGTGAGCGTTCGAGATCGATGAAGCGACGTTCGTCCTCGAGCAACGCCGCGGCAGCAACGCGCCCATCGTCGGACGCCGCCGACGCGGCCAAGTCTTCGAGGGAGTCCCACCACAACTCGGCGACGCCGTCGTACTCCTCGGGCGCGTCGCGGCTGGCTCGTAGCGCGCCGTGCACCTCGCTCGGCAGCGAGTGCACTTGCACGTACCTGCGAATGCGCAGAACGTCGGCGTGCGATTGCACCAGCGGTGCGTGCTTTTCGCGCCAGTAGCGCTGGAACTCCTCCCGCGACAGCTCCGGGCGCCGGCGCAGGCAGAAAACGAGCTCGATCATCGACACATGCTCGCGCGGATCTGGCGCCGACCTCCCGGCGCTTGTGCGAACCGGACCCGCCCCGACCCTCGTACTGGTTCGCAGACGGCCGCGATCGTGACCTACGAGCGAGAGAGAAGCGCGCGATGTCCTGGTGGCCGCCGGTGGGCGGGGTCGTGTCCGGTGCCTTGTTGGCCGTCAGTGTCCTTCCGTACGCCCGCGACATCATGCGCGGCAACGCCCGGCCCGAGCGCGCGAGCTGGTTCATCTGGATCGTGCTGGCGGTCACCGCGTTCGTGACCCAGGCGAACACGGGCGCCACCTGGAGCCTGTTCCTGCCCGGCGCGGCAGTGATCGAGACCGCACTCGTGTTCGCCCTGTCGTTGCGGTATGCGTCGAAGCCGTTTCGCGCCAAGGACGCGATCGCGCTCGTTGCGGTCGCCGGTGGCGTCGTGGCGTGGCTCCTCACTTCGGACGCGCTGTGGGCTTTGCTGGTGACGATCGCAGTCGACATCGCGGGCGCCGTGCTCACGATGGTCAAGGCGCATGCCGACCCGGACAGCGAGACGCTCGCCGCGTGGGTCATCTCGGCGCTCGCGGCCGTCAGCGCGCTGAGCGCGCTCGGGACCTTCTCGTGGCTGCTCGCGCTCTACCCGGCGTACTTGGTCGCGGCCAACGCCGCTGTCAGCACGAGCATCGTGCTCGGCCGGCGCCGCCGCCTTGCGACCACCTGAACCCGGACGCGCGCTGGATGTTCGCTCATACAAATCATGCCGTTGACGCCAACGACGAAGGCGTCAGGCAGTCGAGTGCGACTTGTGCCGTTGACACGGCTGCAGATGGTCAGTGACCGCGACCCACCTCCTGAAGGTAATTTTCGGCCGCGTAGTTGGCCACGTTCACGCCGAGCAGCTGGCCCTGTACGTCCCCATGGCGATAGTGCAGGCCCGCCCAGATGCGAGCGTCGATGAGCTCGGCGAGTGGCTGCGAGAACGTGTCGAACGTGCGCACCTTCGGCTCAGCGGGCGCGAGGAAGGTGGATGCGCTCGTGATCTGGAAGCCACCTTCGATCACGTCGCCGAAGAACATGCGCAGGATCGTGACGTGGGCGGTGTCGAGGCCGTTGTGCCCCGACGGATGCTCGGGGTAGGGCGCGGTGATCAGGGCCGTCCAGCCCGATTCGGCAGTTGTCGCCGGGTTGTCGTCCTCACCCGCTCGAGGTATCGCGTTCCACGGCCGCCAGAAGTCGTAGTGGTACTTGTCGTTCCAGCAGTTGATCGCCGCAT
>JBEVDP010000570.1:0-4146 GCA_040513235.1 Acidimicrobiia bacterium
GGCTCGATGGACAAGTGTTGGGTCACCGGGATCGGCCAGGACGCCGACTGGTGGCTCGGTTACTGGGACGATGCCCGGCCCGCCAACGACCAGCCGAACATGGCGCAGCTGTTCAAGCTGAACGAGAAGTGGCCCTACCCGCTCACGCCGAGCGAGTACGTGAAGCGGCAGTTCCACGTGCAGTTCCAGGACGATCCCGTGGCCGTTGCCACCCGGCACATCACGGGCGTGGCGACCATCGTGTGGGGCAACGACTACCCGCACGCCGAGGGCACGTTCCGCGGCAGTCGCGAGTTGCTCGCGAAGCAGCTCGGCGACCTTCCTGCAGACGAGCGGGCCGCGATCGTGGGCGGCACGTTGGGCGGACTGTTGGGGTTCGAAGCCCCGGTCCGGAATTAGTCGGAGATCCCGCGGAGAAAGATGTCGCCGAACGGTTTCGCGACCTCGCGCGCAGAGACGCGTCCGTTCGGCTTGAGCCAGAGGTATGTGTAGTTGTGCATGCCGAGCCACGCGAGCGCGGTGAGCCGCGTGTCGAGGTCACGGAACTCGCCCGCGTCGATCCCGGCCTGCAAGATGTCTTCGACCCGTTGCTCGTACTTCCGGCGGCGGCCGCGGAACTGTTTGGCCCGTTCGGCGGTGAGCGCGGGGAACTCGTGGAGGAAGACCCAGACGTGATCGGGATAGCGGTGTATGACATCGAGCAACTCGTCGCCCAGCATCGCGAGCTGCGCCGACGGTGTTCCCCCGGCCGCGGCGACACGGTCCGCGCCGACCATCACTTCGTCCATCACCCGATCGTGGATCGCGGCGAGGAGTTCTTCCTTCGATTCGATGTAGTAGTAGAAGGCGCCCTTGCCGAGGCCGTTGACCGTGCACAGCTCGGCGATGCCGGTGGCGTGATAACCCTGGCGCGCGAAGACCTGCGCCGAGGTGTCGACGATCTCGTCGCGACGGACCTTCCAGTTCGCGCTGCGTTTGGGTTCGTCGCTCGCTGCGGCTCGCGGCATTGGGTGGGACCGTAGTGCAGCGAGCTGCGGAGGCCTGATGAAGGAGTTCTGGTGAACGAGCACAGCTTCGAGGGCCGCGTAGCCATCGTCACGGGCGCGGGCCGCGGGATCGGCCGCGCGCACGCGCTGTTGCTTGCCGACCGGGGTGCCGGCGTCGTCGTCAACGACCTCGGTAGCTCGATGGGTGGAGAGGGCGCGGACGCGGAACCCGCGTCCACCGTGGCGGCCGAAATCGTCGCGTTGGGCGGAGCGGCGATCGCGGACAACAGCGACGTTGCGACAACCACGGGCGCGCAGACGCTCGTCGATGCGACCGTCGAACGCTTCGGTCGCGTCGACATTCTCGTCAACAATGCGGGCATCGTGCGCTGGGCGGGCTTTCCGGAAGCCGATGCCGGCAATCTCGATCGGCATCTCGCCGTTCACGTCGGCGGCTCGTTCAACACGACCCGGGCGGCATGGCCACACATGGTCGAACAGGGCTACGGCCGAATCGTGATGACCGGCTCCACCGGGATGTTCGGACTGCCGAACAATCTCTCGTACGCGGCGGCCAAGGGTGCGGTGGTCGGGCTCGCACGCAGCCTCGCGACAGCTGGTGCCGCGTACGGCATCAAGGTCAACGTCATCGCACCTGCGGCGGTCACTCGCATGGCGGGCCGCGGTCCGGACATCCCCGAGATGGCGCCGGAACTCGTCGCCCCGATGGCGGCCTTCCTCGCGCACGAGAACTGTCCCGTCAGCGGCGAGATCTACACGGCGGGCGCGGGACGCTTTGCGCGCCTCTTCATCGCTTCGACCGAGGGATACCTCGCCCCGGCGGCGACGGTGGAGGACATTGCTGCGAACTGGGCCACGATCAACGACGAGACCGATTACTACGTCCCGGCCGATCTCATGGCGTGGTCGGCCGCGTTCACGGCCCACCTGTCCTAACCGCTGCTACGGCGCGGCGTAACCGCCGTCGACCACGAGTGCCGACCCGGTCGTCCAGCGAGACGCGTCGCTTGCGAGGTACGAGTACGCGCCTACCAAGTCGTCGGCCGCGCCCAACCCGAGCGGATGCTTCGCCGCGATCGCGTCGATCGCGTCCGCTGGGAGGTCAGCGTGGATCGCGGAACGGAACGAGCCCGGGCACACGCAGTTGACCCGAATCCCCTCCCGCGCGTACTCGACGGCCGCGACCTTCGCGAGCTGGATGACCGCGGCCTTCGTGGCACAGTACGGCGCGGCATGCGACCACGCTGTGAGACCGGACACGGAGGCGGTGAGGATGATCGATCCCGACTGCTGCGCGCGCATCACCGGCACCGCGGCACGAATTCCGTTGACGGCACCCATGACGTTGACCTGAAACGCGCGCTCCCAGTCCTCGGTCGTCAGGTTGTGGATGCGGCCGTTGGGCGAGAGGACACCGGCGTTGCTGATCAGGACGTCGAGCCGTCCGTAGCGATCGACCGCCGCCGCGACGACCGCGTCGACCTGCGCGAAGTCGCTTACGTCGGCCTGCACTGCGTCGGCCTCCGACAGCGCGGTGATGTCGCTCAGCACCAAGTCGGTGTCGGGCTCGGACGCGAACCGTCGAGACAACGCGCCGCCGAGTGCTCCGCCCGCACCCAGAATCGCAATGACGCGTGTCATACGAGCAGGTACCCACCGTCGACGCTGATGACGGTGCCGGTGACGAACGCGGACGCGTCGGACGCGAGGAACTGGTACGCCCCCGCCAAGTCGGTCGCGGCGCCCCAACGCTTCTGTGTGGTGTGCGTGAGCACGCTCATCTCGAGCTCGGGCTTGTTCTTCCAAGGCTCGGCCAGCGGCGAGTCGAACCATCCCGGCGCGACGACGTTCACGGTGATGCCCGACGACGCGAGATCGAGTGCGAGCCCTTTGGCCAAGCCCACGAGACCGGCTTTCGACGCGCTGTAGGCGGTGAGGCCTTCGCGCGGTCGCTCCCCCAGGACCGACCCGGTGAAGATCAGTCGCCCACCGGGATGCATCACGCGCGCGCCGGCGCGTGCGCCGAGGAACGCGCCCGTCAGGTTTACGTCGAGGATCGCGCGCCAGGCCGCGGGCTTGGTCTGGCGCGGTCCGGCCATGATGGGCGAGATCCCGGCATTGCAGATCCAGACGTCGACGCCACCCCACTCGGCGACGACGGCATCGGCGACCGCTTCGTTGAACTCCTCGTCGGTGACATCGCCCGCGCACACGAGCGAGGGTCCGGGAAGCTCGTCGGCGACCGCTTTGAGGTCGGTTTCCGTGCGCGCCGCGAGCGCGACCAACGCGCCGCTGTGCGAGAACGCGTGCGCGAGCAATCGACCGAGTCCCCGGCCCGCGCCGGTGATCACCACGCGCTTGTCGGTCACCTCACCTGCGCGCGGGAACGTGTCCGGAATCTCCATCGGCCTGGCCACACTCCTCTTTGTACCGATCAGTACAATACTCGCGCTCAGGGCGCGCGTTCCCGTGGGCTCCCGCGCAGGAGTCCGGCGCGACGATCGCGTTCGGTCTTAGCGTCGTGACAGCGCGGACACCGTGGTTGCAAGTTGCCAAGCGAGGTCGAGCCACCGTTCGCGCACGGGTCGACGTGGTCCCATTCGAGGTGGAACCTCCGGTCGCAGTCGACGCACGTCACGCCGTCGAACTCGGGCGGGGCACCAAGATCGAGTGCTGTTTGCAATGCCGCGGGGCGGTAGCGACCGAAGTGAGCGACCGTGTGAATGTTCACGCCGTCGTGGAGCACCGCCTTGAGGAACGCATCCTTCGCGAGTTCACGCGCCAATGAGACGGGAATCGGCCCACCACCGACGATGTGGCAGGGCTCGCCCCCCTCGGCGCGTCCACGCCGGTACGCGTTGATGTCGCACACGATCACGAGATCTGAGGTGGTGGCCTTTCCGCGTCCCTCCGCGGAAACCAGCCGCGCGAAGGCACGCGCCGCATGCCACTCCCGCGACCGAGCTCGCTCGTCGGGACTCGCGGCGCGCCACAACCGGTCGGTTTCGGCATCGAGCCGCTGAATGAACGGCACCCCGATTTCTGGCGGCAATTCACCCTGGAACGCAACGTTTCCGAGTTCGGTCCGCCACGTGCGGAATCGTTGAGCATCGACTTGGCAGTCGTGGAGATGCTCTGG
>JBEVDP010000571.1:0-9102 GCA_040513235.1 Acidimicrobiia bacterium
TCCCACTCGTACACGGCCTGCGTCGCGTCGATGCCCTCGTAGCACTGGAGCCGCAGCAGTTCGCCGCCGGTGGCGCGCGCCAGCACCTTGGCGACCTCGGTCTTGCCGACGCCCGCTTCTCCTTCGAGCAGCAGGGGCCGGCCCAGCCGGAGGGCCAGGAAGATCGACGTCGCCAGCCCTTCGTCGGCGAGGTAGTCGTGCGCCGCGAGCCCGGCTTCGACGTCGTCAACGGTCTGCGGATTCCACGCCGGCACACGGCCAGGCTACTCGGGCCTAAATTCCCGCCATGAGGCGAGGAAGCGCGGCGCACGTATCGTGCGCCGTCCGAGCCGGGGCCCGAGCGGCCCGCTGAGCGGAGAAAACAATGACCCACGATGTCGTGATCCGAGGCGGAAGTGTTGTCGACGGAACGGGCGCGCCGCCCCGCCTCGCCGACGTCGCGATCGACGGCGACCGCGTGGTCGCCGTCGGTGACCTCGAGGCCGGCGGCAGCACCGAGATCGACGCGGGCGGCGCCTACGTCACTCCCGGTTTCGTCGACGTGCACACCCACCTCGACGCGCAGCTTGCGTGGGACCCCGACGCCACGTCGTCGTGCTGGCACGGCGTCACGTCGGTCGTACTCGGGAACTGCGGTGTCGCCTTCGCGCCGGTGCGCCGCGGCCAGGAGGAATGGCTCGCCGGGCTCATGGAGTCGGTCGAAGACATTCCGGCCGCGAGCATCCTGGAAGGCCTCGCGTTCGATTGGGAGACCTACGGCGATTACCTCGCCGCGATCGACCGCCTGCCGAAGGGCCTCAACGTGGGCGGCATGGTCGGCCACTGCGCGGTCCGCCACTACGTGATGGGTGAGCGCGGCCTCGACGACGTGCCCGCCACCGACGACGACATCGCGGCGATGAGCGATCTCGTCGACGAAGCGATGACCCACGGCTCCCTCGGCTTCTCGACCTCGCGCACCTTGCTGCACCGCGTTCCCGACGGCCGTCCGGTTCCCGGCACGTGGGCGCGTGAAGACGAGTTGCTCGCGATCGCCGACGTGCTCGGCCGCCACGGCAAGGGCGTGTACGAGGTGGCGCCGCGCTTCGAGCGGCCGGGCGACGCGTACGAAGGGACGCGCGCCGAGATTCGCTGGATGGCCGAGATCAACCGCCGCACCGGCCGGCCGGTGAGCTTCGGCATGGCGCAGAGCAATGCCGGTCCCGACCTCTACAAGGTGATCCTCGACATCGTCGACGAGGAAGCCGCGGCGGGCGGCGAGCTGCGCCCGCAGACGACCGCACGCGGCATCGGCCTGCTGTTCGGGCTCCAGCACCGCACGTTCTTCGACCGCAACCCGTTGTGGCGCGCGCTCTCCGAGCTCCCATTCGCCGAGCGCATCCGCGTGCTCGATGACGACATCCGGCGCGCCGGGCTGATCGCCGAGGCCGAGCAGAACCTGCCGCCGCTCGACTGGGCGGTCGTCCACGCGCTCACGCCCGACCGGGTCGACTACTCCGCCGACCCCGCGTACTCACTCGCCGGGCTCGCCACCGCGGCAGGCGAGTCGATCCCGGCCACCTTCGTTCGCATCACGCGCGAGACCCGAGGCATGGCGCTCTTCAGCTTCGCGTTCTTGAACCAACGCATGGACGCGGTCGAGGCAATGCTCGAACACCCGCGCATGCTGGTTGGCCTCGGCGACTCGGGCGCGCACGTCGGTCAGATCATGGACGCGTCGCTCCCGAGCTGGCTGCTCGCCTATTGGGTGCGCGACCGCGGGAAGCTCACGATCGAAGATGCCGTTCGCCGTATGACGTCCGACACCGCCGCGGTGTTCGGCGTGCACAACCGGGGTGTGCTCACGCCCGGTGCGTACGCCGACGTGAACGTGGTCGACCTCGACGCGCTCACGCTCGGGCTACCGGAGTACGTCCACGACTTCCCGGGCGGCGCCGGTCGTTTCGTCCAACGAGCGACGGGCTTCCGCCAGACACTCGTGAACGGCCAGGTCTTCGTCGAGAACGGCGAGCCGACGGGCCGCCACGCGGGCGTCACCCTGCGCGCCTGAACCGTTACCCAAAAACCTGCGAAGGGATATGTCATGAGTGACCCAGTGCCCGCGGCCGCGAGTCCCGCACCCGGACGGCCGGTTGGCAAGCAGCGCTCCGCCGGTTCGCAGATCCTGCTCGCGATCGTGACGCTCGGCATCTGGCAGTTCGTGTGGTCTTACATGAACGCGGAAGAGATGAAGCGCTACCGCGGCCAGGGGCTCGGCGGGATCGTCACCTTGATCCTCGCGATCCTGATCTTCCCGGTGGTTTGGTTCACGCTCGCGAACGAGGCCGAAAACCTGTATCGCGAGGATGGCCAAGAGCCGCCGATCAGCACGATCTGGGGTCTCTGGTTCCTGCTGCCGATCATCGGTTCGTTCGTCTGGTTTCTGCGCATGCAGCGCGTCCTCAACGAGTTCTGGGCGGCGCACGAGGCGTGAGCCGTTGACGGCATGGTGACGATCCCTGGGTCGCTGACCCTCGACCGGTAGCCTGGCCGGGCATTCTTCGGACACTCGGGGCGGGGCCGCGGTCCGTGGAACGCAAGGCCATCGTACGGGCTCCGATCCGCGATGATGGAGACCACCGCGCCCGCCAGTTCTCAGGGTTCTTACCTCGCTGTGACGCACGAGATCGCTGCCCAGCCAGCCGATACCAAGCGCGCGGGTCTCCGCTACATGCCGGGGATCGACGGCTTGCGCGCGATCTCGGTCCTGGCGGTCATCCTCTACCACCACTTCGAGGTCGGCGCGTCCATCCAGAGTTGGGCCCCGGGTGGGTTCCTCGGTGTCGAGGTGTTCTTCGTCGTCAGCGGGTACCTCATCACCGCGCTGCTGCTCGACGAGCGCCGCCGCACCGGCGGCATCTCAATCGGGTTCTTCTGGTTACGCCGGGCCCGGCGCCTGCTGCCGGCGCTCTACGTGCTGCTCGCGGTCGTCATCGCGTACACGTTGCTCTTCATGCCCCAGGCCATCTCTGTGCTCAAGGGCGACGTGCTCGCAGCGGTTTTCTACGTCAGCAACTGGTGGCAGATCTTCGCGGGCCGCGATTACTTCGAGGTCGCGCAAAGCCCCGAACTTCTCAAGCATCTGTGGTCGCTCGCGATCGAGGAGCAGTTCTACCTCCTGTGGCCGGTCGCGCTCATCGCCGGCCTCCGGCGCTTCGGCCGCGGCCGCATGCTGCTGGTCACGATATTCGCCGGGCTCGCATCCGCGTTCGCAATGGCGATCATGTCGTTCTGGGTCGACCTCAACGTCTTGTACTACGCGACGCCAACCCGGATGTCGGGCCTGCTCCTCGGCTCCGCGCTCGCGTTCGTGTGGGCGCCCCGCCAGGTGCGCGGCGTCGCCGCGCCCAGCGCTCGCGCAGTGCTCGACGTCGCCGGCGTCGTCGCCCTTCTCGTCCTCCTGCGCGCGTTCGGATTCCTGGGCTGGGTTCCCATCGTGAAGTGGCTGCCCACCTTCGAGTTCGGCGAAGGCGTCTTCCGCTTCGGCTTCCTGCTCGTCGACCTCGCCACGGTCGTCGTGATCGCCGCGACCGTCCATCCCCGCAGCGACCTCGGCCGCTACCTGGGTGTCGGCGTGCTGTCGTGGATCGGTCTGCGGTCGTACGGCCTCTACCTCTGGCACTATCCGATCTTTTGCGTCACCCAGCAGCGAGACATCGACAACTTCGTCCAGCAGTTGCCGCTCGACCTCAGCTTCTATCCCAGCAACCTGTGGTGGATCTTGATCCGCGTCACCGCGACGGTCGGCCTGGCCGAGCTTTCGTACCGGTACGTCGAGACGCCGATCCGTCGTGGCTCCATCGGTCGGTACGTCGCGCTCCTCAGCCAGGCGCGCGGCTCCCACCGGCGGATGCTGGCGCTGCGGGGTGTGGGGACGGCGGCGCTCGTCTCGCTCGTGGCCTTCGGACTCTTCGCGGGACTGGCGGCCGCGGATCCCAAGAAGGCGTCGATCCACGGCATCGCGAACATCGACGAGGAAGAAGACAAGAACCCGGTCGTGCCGCGCGCCGAAGCCCTCGAAGCGCTGCGCGGGGCGCTCTCGACCACGACCACCGTCGCCACCACGACCGTCCCGACCACGGTTCCGACCACCGTGCCCGGGGCCGTCGTCGATCCCAACGCGACCACGGTCCCACCCGAGACCGCGCCGCCGACCACGCCGCCCCCGGTCGCGCCCGCGATGCTCGGCATGGGTGACTCGGTCATGTTGGGCGCCAAGGCCGAACTCGAAGCCGCGCTGCCGGGCATGGTGGTCGACGCGGTCGTGAGCCGGCAGTTCGCGCACGCGATACCGGTGCTCGAGTACTACCGAGACAACAACATCATGCCGCCGGTCATCGTCGTGCACCTCGGCACGAACGGCCGGTACGGCATCCCCGAGTTCGACCACATGATGGCGGTCATCGGTCCTGACCGGCCGGTGTACTTCCTCAACTCGCGCATGCCGCGGTCGTGGGAACCCGAGGTGAACAACACCCTGGCGCAAGGCGTCGCCCGTCATCCGAACGCGCACCTCATCAACTGGCACGACTACGCGAACTGTCATGGCGACTGGTGGGCGAAGGACGGCTTCCACGTCACCGACGCCGGCGCGCGGGAATATGCCAACTTCGTGCGCGCCTACGTGATGAACCAGAGCGAGAGCCTGCAGTGGTGCTGAGCGTGGCGGGCGACACCGTGAGTGTGCGAGTCTCCCCGGGATGGCAACCGACGACCGGGTGCGGCTGACGATCGACGGCGCAATCGCCACGATCACCAACGACAACCCCGACAAGCACAACGCGTTCGACGACGCCATGGACCTGGCGCTGTTCGAGATCCTCGCCGAGCTGAAGCAGCATCCCGACGTGCGGGCGGTCATCTGGCGGGGCGAGGGCAAGTCGTTCTCTTCCGGCCGCGACGTCGCGGCGATCGGAAACCTCAAGGTGGATCTCTCCCACCACGAGCTCATGCGCCGGGGTCATCGCGGTATCCAGCAACTCTGGGAGCTCGACGCGCCCGTGCTCGTGGCCTGCAAGGGCTGGGTGATGGGCGGCTCGTTCCAGCGGGCGCTGTTGTGCGATGTACGGGTCGCCGCCGAGGGCGCCCGGTTCCGCCTGCCCGAGGTGACGTACGGCGTGATCCCCGACACCGGCGGAGTCGCCGTGCTCTACGAGATGTGTGGGCACGGCCTCGTGAGCGACATGGTGCTGACCGGTCGCATCGTGTCGGCCGAGGAGGCCCTCGCGCACGGAATCGTCAGCCGCGTCGTCGCCGAAGCCGACCTCGACGCGACGGTGCGCGAGATGGCCGAGCAGATCGCGTCGTCGCCCGCGATCACCGTGAAAATGGCGCGCGAGGTCATCCGTCACCTCGCGCTGCCACAGATCCGGGCGTCGATGACCGACGAGATGATCTATCAGACGTTCATCAGCCGCAGCGATGACATGGCCGAGATGCGGGCCGCGCACGCCGACGAGCGCCCGCCGCGCTACACCGGGAGCTGACGTGGCCGAGACCATCGGACTCCCTGCCCCACCGCCCGTCGGTGCGACCGCGCTCGCGCCGGACACGTTCGCGGGCACGAGCGTGTTCGTCACCGGCGGCGGGACCGGGCTCGGGAAGGCAATCTCGTCGGAGTTCGCGCGGCTCGGCGCCGCGATCGTGATCGCGAGCCGCAAGGACGAGCACCTCGCAGCCGGGCGCGCGGCAATGGAGGAACTCGGCGCGAGTGTGCTGGCCGTCACCTGCGACATCCGCGAACCGGAATCGATCGCGAGCGCGTTCGATGCCGCGACCGAATCGTTCGGGCTACCGGGCGTACTCGTGAACAACGCCGCGGCCAACTTCCCGGTGCCCGCCGAGGACATGTCGCCCAACGCATGGCGCACCGTGGTCGACATCACGCTGAACGGCACCTACTTCTGCGCGCGAGAGTTCGGCCGTCGCCACCTCCTGGCGGGGACGCCGGGCTCGATCATCAACGTCGGCGCGTCCTACGCGTGGACCGGCGGTCCCGGCTTCGTGCACTCGGCCGCAGCCAAGGCCGGCGTGAAGAACCTCACCGACTCGCTCGCGGTCGAGTGGGGGCCGTACGGGATTCAGGTGAACGGGCTCGTGCCCGGGCTGTTCCCGCACGAGGACATGACCGACGACATCCGCGGCAACCTCGACCGCACCAGCGACAAGGACCCGTGCCAGCCGGCGCTGCGCGTCGGCCAGCGCCAGGAACTCGGCTGGGCGGCGACGTTCCTCGCGTCGCCCTACGCGCGGTTCATCTCCGGCCACACCCTTGTCGTCGACGGCGCCAACTGGCAGCGGCGTTCGATGACCAACCCACCCGTCGTCACCATCCGCGACCAGATGGGCCGCGACCCATTCGAAGGCTGAGACGGCCGATGACCTCCATCAATATCTACGACCCCGATGGATATCTCGACGGGCCGCCGCACGAGGTGTTCACGGAGCTGCGGCGAACGCAGCCGGTCTTCTTCCAGGAGATGCCCGAAGAGCCGGGCTACTGGGCGGTGCTGAAGCACGCCGACGTGATCCATGTCGCGCGCGAGCCGGTGCTGTTCTCGGCCAGCGAGGGCGGCGTGGTGCTCGAAAACCTCGCGCCCGACGCGCTCGAGTCGATGCGCATGATGCTGCTCGCGATGGACCCGCCCCGCCACGTCGACTACCGCCGGCCACTCGCGCCGAGCTTCAAGGCGCGCGTAATGGCCCAACTCGAAGACCGCATTCGCAGCATTTGTCGCGAGATCATGGCGCGCGCCGCGGAGCAGCGCGACGTGGAGTTCGTGCACGACGTCACGGCACCGTTGCCGACCCAGGTGATCGGCGAGCTGATGGGACTCCCTCGCGAGGACTGGGAGATGCTCCACGCGCTCGCCGAACGGCAAACGCGTTCGTCGGACCCCGACGCCCAATCGAAACCTCGACTGGCCGACGACGACACCGGCAGCTGGGCCATCGACATGGCCATGTACGGCATTCAGTTCGCGCAGGCCCGCCGGGCTGCGGAGCCGCGGGACGACGTGACGTCGTTGATCCTCGCGACCGACTTCAACGGTCATCCGATGAACGACATCGAATTTGGCAGCTTCTTCGTGCAGCTCGTGACGGCGGGGAACGACACGACCCAGGGCATGCTTTCCAATGGGCTGCTGGCGTTCTTCGAGAACCCCGACCAACTCGAGCGACTGCGTGACGACCCTTCACTCATCACGAGCGCGGTCGAAGAGATCCTGCGGTACGAGAGCCCGCTGCATTACTTCCGCCGCACCGCCACCGCGGACACCGAAATTCGCGGCGTCCCGATCGCCGAAGGCGACAAGGTCGCGATGATCTACACGTCGGCCAACCGCGACGAGGACGTGTTCGACGACCCGCAGACGTTCGATATCCGGCGCAACCCGAACCCGCACCTGTCGTTCGGCATCGCCGAGCACTACTGCCTCGGCGTCCACCTGGCCCGACTCGAAGGCCGCGTGTTCTTCGAGGAGCTGCTCGGCACGTTCCCCACCATCGAACTCACCGGCGACCCCGTGCGGTCCCGGTCCAACCTCAACAACGGCTTGAAAGGCCTGCCCGTTCGCCTCACACCCAAGTGACGGCGTACGTCTGGGTCGGTTCCGGGAAGCCCTTGAGCGTCAGGCGCCCGTTGTCGCGGAACTCGAACGGCTTGCCGATGCACAACTCGCGCACCGCGACCGACACGAGGATGTCGCCCGTGTTCGCGGCACCGCACAGCCGCGCCGCGAGCTGCACCGCGGCGCCGAACAGGTCGTCGTTGCCGTCGGTCACCGGCTCCCCGGCGCTGATGCCGATGCTCACGTCGACGGCGGCGTCGCGCAGCGAGCGCTGGATGTCGACGGCGCACCCAACTGCGGATGCGACCGATGTGAACGCAGCCATGATGCCATCGCCGGTGTGCTTGACCTCGCGGCCGTCGTGCGAAACGAGCCAGTACCGCACGATGCGGTCGTGCGAGCGCAGCACTTGCATATGGCCGTCGTCGCCGAGCGCTTGGGTCTGGGCGACCGATCCGCAGAGGTCGGTGAAGAGGATCGCGCGCGTCGCGGGCGCGATGACACCGCCATCGGGGCGCCGATTCGCAAGCGCGCCGACCAACTGGTCGAGTGCGGCGCCATCGGGAATCTCGATGATGGTGTTGGCCGATGCATCGTGCGCTTCACGGTGGACGGCTTCCACCGCTTCTCGATTCGGCCCCTCAACGAGGCAGAACACGACGCCGGCGTCGGGGTCGTAGAAATACGTGTGGTAGTTGACGTCGTACTTGTCCTGGATCGCGAGGTCGATCGCGTGGGCTTCCGCCACGTCCTCGGGCGTCATGGTGACCCCGTCATGGCGATCCATGAAGATCGGCACGAACGCAGCGTACAGCGAGCTAATGCGGCACCATTCCGCCGTCGACCAGCAACACCTGGCCCGTCATGAAGCTGGACGCGTCCGACGCGAGGAAGAGCACCGGGCCGACCATCTCGTCGGGCTCGGCGCCGCGCCGAAGCAACCCGGCGCGCCGCATCGCGGCCTGGGCCTCGGGAGGGTTGGCGCGCACCATGTCGGTCTCCACTGTGCCCGGAGCGAGCGCGTTGACTCGGATCCCGTCGGGCGCGAAGTCGGCGGCCATCGAGCGGGTGAACGACATCATTCCCGCTTTGGCGGCGGCGTACATCGCGACGTTGGCGGAGAACAGGAACGCACCCGCGGAGATCACATTGACCACGGCCGCGTGCTCGCTGTCCCGGAGATGCGGCAGTGCGGCCTGGACCAAGAAGACCGGACCCCGCAGGTTCACGTCGAACGATTTCTGCCACGCGTCGGGCGTGAACTCCCCCAGCGGCTGTGTGAGCGCGTTCGCGGCATTGTTCACCACGATGTCCACACCGCCGAACCGCTCGACGGTGCGATCGACCAGCGCCTGCAAATCGTCGAGCACGCCCGCGTGCGTCGCGATCCCGAGCGCGTCACCACCCATCGCAGTCAGGTGCGCCTCGGTCTCGGCGCAGGCGTCCGCCTTGCGACTCGCCACGACGACCTTGGCTCCCGCGCTCACGAAGC
>JBEVDP010000572.1:0-5599 GCA_040513235.1 Acidimicrobiia bacterium
TGGCTGCATCGCCGGAACGCGCGTGCGCACGAGCGAGCGTGGCTCCGCAGATCGCGGCGTAGAGCGTGAACCCGGCCGGCCGAATCGTCTCGACGTCGACCGAGCCTTTCACGTCGAAGAGTTGGCGCACGTAGAACTGACGTCCTCGCGCGGCAATCCAGCCGAGCAGCATGTCGCCTGCGGCTTGCAACAACCGTTGGCCATCGACCACGCGTTCGCCGTTGTTGGCGTGACCCTCGCCCCCGAGGTGCTCGGCGAGTACCGAGTCGGACGCCTCCTTGATCTGGAGGAAGAGGGGGTCGTCCTCATCGCGACCGTGGAACAGCGCGATGAAGTCACGCGTTCCGACGCTGCCGACGCCGACGACTTTCAACGCGACGTCCGCGAAGTGGTAGTGCTCCATCAAGTGTCGCAGCGCGTGCGGCAGCGAACCGCGGTAGTCGTGCCACATGTCTTGTATGAACGTGTCGTCTTCGCCGAACGGGGCGCGCTGGAGCAGCGGCGTCCCCGTCTTGATGCGCCGGCGACCGTCGACGACCTCGGTGAGTTTCGCCTGGGCGTGCAGGTGATCCTTCGACCGGGCCTTGTCGAGGATCGCTTGCGCCCGCTTGTGCTGAACGCCTTGGGTCGACTTCAAGATGTCAGCCGCTCGTGTGCGTGAGTACCACACGTCGAGATACGACATGTTGGCTAAGACACGGAGGCGGCCGACATACGCGTCCAACGCCGTAAGTGCGGCCTCGCGTGTCTGCGCCGCTGAGAAACCACGGGCGCGACCCGCGACGACGAAGCTCGTGATCAAGCGTTTGAGGTCCCACTCCCACGGCCCGGGAAGTGTCTCGTCGAAGTCGTTCAGGTCGAATACGACGTCGCGCGCCGGCGTCGAGAACAGGCCGAAGTTCGCCAGGTGCGCGTCGCCGCACGCCTGCACGTCGATCCCGGTGCGCGGTGTCGCGGCAAGATCCTCTGCCATCACGGCGGCGGAGCCGCGTAGAAACGCGAACGGCGAACGCGCCATGCGGCCGTAACGAATCGGCAGCAGGTCGGGCAGTCGGTCTTTCGCCTGGTCCTGCAAGATCGCAATCGGATCCGGCCGGGATGCCGCTGGCAAGAAGTCGGCATGGCTCGACCGGGGAACCTGCTCTCGCAGCGCCCGGCCCGCGTCCGTGCGTTCCGCGACAGTTCGAGGGGAGTGTGCGTTCGTCATGCACCTGCCGCGAGGCGCGGGAAGAAGTGCCCGGCGATGTCGCGTAGGAACGGGACGACGAGTTCGGGCGTGAGCTTCGCGTCGGGCGTGTCGAGTTCGGGTGGGACTGTGACGCCCATTTGTTTGGCCATCGCGATGAGCGCGGGACCCATGCCCTTGCCGAGTGTGCTCAACGCGTTGCCGACGACTTCAGGGTCCATCGTCCATGCGGGCAGAGGACGCGCGGTCACAGTTGCCCATGTGGCCGGGGCGCGTGGGGTGTCGAGGGTGAAGACGTGATCGAAGGTACGTGCCGCGGCGTCTCGTTGGGTGAACGCGTCGCCGAGACCCCAGCGCTTGCGCAACGTGGCGATCAGCGAGGTGTGGCGGTACTCGTCGTTGTACACCGCTCCGGATTCGACCCACGGCGACACCATGATCGCGGGGACGCGATAGCCCGAACGGTCGAACGCGAACCCGCACTCGCCGGCAGGCGCAGATGCGTCGGGCGGCGGCACGGGCCCCGGCGGCACGTGGTCGTAGGTACCACCCGGCTCGTCCCAACTGATCAGCAGCGCGGTGTTCCAGATGTTCGTGCCTGTCTCCGACGTTGCGGAGCGGTACGCGTCGAACACGCGCGCCAAGAACGCTTCACCCGACAACATCGACGACGGATTGTCGACCTCGATGTTCACGAGGTCGGAGAACGACCGGCCCATCGCGGGGTGGTAGTCGCCGTGGCCCGACAGCATGTTGGGCTCGATGAGCGAGAAGTCGGGGAGGCTGCCTGCGGCGGCGTCCTTTTCGAATTCGGCGAACGGCACGAAGTGGGTCGCCAGCTGGGCCTGCAACCGTGAGAAGTGGATTATGCCCGTGAAGGAGAGCACCATGGGCTCCATGACGTAGACCTTCCACGTCTTGCCGTGCGCTTCCAGTCGCTCGAAGAGCGTTTCGGCCGTGTTCTCGGTGAACCACTTCCGCATCGGACTGTTCACGACCAATCCCGACGACGTCGCCGCGGTCCAGAACGATCGGTTCATGAACGTCTGCGACGGCACCTCGCAGAACCAGTGGTCGAACACGCCGAAGTCGCGCGCGATGCCGTTGAGCACCGGGAGCTGTTCGGGCGTGTAGCCCGTCATGATGTGGGCGTACTCGTCGTAGGTGGGTTGCCGACCGATCTCGCCGGTAAAGCAGGAGATGTAGTCGGTGACGAACCCGTCCATCGTCGGCGTCGCACCGGCCGGCGGCGCATTCCACGGCGCCGTCACCGCCTCACCGATCTTGCACCGATTCTGGTCGTCGAGCGTGTTGAAGAGCTGCGTGTTGGTGTGGAAGTACTCCTCACCCGAATCGGGGTTCGGCGAATCCATGTCGGTGGCGACGGTGTACGGCACGACCTTGCGTTCCGCGCCGTGCTCCGCCCACGCGGGAATGGGATTGCTCAGGTTCTTGCCGATGACGCCGTCGAAGTTCTTGCCATCGTCCGGTCCGTACAGGTGCCCGAGCACGTTGTCGAGCGAACGGTTCTCGAACAGCACCACCACGACGTGATCGAGCGCGTTCTCGCGAGTAGATCCGTTCATCGCTCGGCCACCTCAGTCCTTGTCGGGTTGCACGACTTCGGTGAAGAGGTCGCCTTGCGCCGCGCCGGACCCGGCTCGGCCGCCGCCTCTTCCACGCAACACGAACGCGAACGCGACCGCGAGCACCGCGCCTGCGAGGGGACCCGCGACGTACACCCAGTAGTCGCTGAAGTCGGCGCCGACGAGGTCGGGGCCGAACGTACGGGCCGGGTTCATCGACGTGCCCGAGATCGGGCTGCCCCACAGCCCGGCGAGCGCGATGTAGCCGCCCACCCCGAACGCACCGACGATGCCGATGTTCTGCGCGCCGGAGGCGGTGCCGAGAATCACGCTGACCAATCCCAGTGTGAGGATGAACTCCATCCAGAACGCGGCCCACGACGAGTAGTCCGCAGCCGGATAGTTCGACCCATAGATCGCCGACACGTCGATGACGTGCTGGAGGAACAACGCGGCGAGGCTCGCACCGGCAAGCTGAACGACGATGTAGCCGGGGACACGCTTCCACGGGAAGTCGCCGCGCAACGAAAACGCAATGCTGACCGCCGGGTTGAGGTGTGCGCCCGACACCTTGCCCATGAACAAGATGATCGCCATCACCATCAACCCGGGGGCAGTCACTGCGGCGCCGCGTTCGATCGTGTCCGGGAACGCTTGCCCCATCATCCCGCCGCCGGCGGCGACGAGCACCAACAAGAACGTGCCGAACAGTTCGGAGAAGAGGCGGCGCCACTCCTGCTTGGGATCCTTGAAGTCCTCGATCGGATCGACAACTTCCGCGTCGAACCACTCAGTAATTCGTTCGGTCATGCCCTGATAGGTCGAACTCATGCGCCCACCAATCACAAGCCAACGCCACGGGAGCTTCACGCGGCCCAGGGCATTATGCCCCTGCTGGACGATCCGATGCACGGGTTGCGGGGTGACTCGCAGCATCGCGGGCCGGCGGGTCTCGAGAAGGCGCTGCCACCTGCAGGTTTGCTCCCGCACGGTGGGGCCATCGCGTCGGTGCCCGTGCCGGGGTGTGCTCGGAACAGGCGCGGCATCACGCATCAGGAGTGGCAGATGGAGTTCCCGACCGCTCCATCGCGATGTGGAGCGCGCAGCGACGCGGTATCCGGCGAGCACACCGCGCGCGTCCACTTCGCGTTCGACGGCGGTGGTGTCGGCAAGGGCGGCGAACGTGCGGTCGAGATCGATGGAAATGAGCACGCCCGCGGCCGCGTCGAACGCACACAGCCCTACATGTTTCCTTCGATGAGACGGTCGACGGTCGGTGAAGTGGTCGTGGTTGTCGTCGCCGATCTCCATCTGACCTGGAGAGACATCTCTGACAAGGCCGAACACCGGACCGCAATCGCCGGTTCGACTCCCTCCAAGCGCGCAAAATTCTGGCCAGTCAGGCTGGGCGGACAGCTGACCGAACAGTCTTCGCGGGAGCGGCGGCTCGCTGCTGCTCGTGCCGTTGGCAGCTACCGCGACGGGGTCACGATGCCGTAATTGCGCCGGATCACCCTCCCAGGGGGATGCGTGCCTGCACCAAGGCGGGGGATGCTGGTGGTCATGGCTACGGAACCGACAGTTGGTCGACAGAATCTGCCCATCCCCGACGCGCACCAGCCGTACACGGGCTTGGTGACGTACGACGCCAAGGATCCCGCGACGAGCTTCCCGCGGAAGGACCAGCTCCGCCCGCCAGCCGGCGCGCCGAACGTTCTGGTGGTGTTGCTCGACGACGTCGGGTTCGCAGCCTCGAGCGCGTTCGGTGGCCCGTGCGAGACACCCGTCGCCGAGCGGCTCGCATCGTCGGGATTGAAGTACACGCGGTTTCACACCACGGCGCTGTGCGCGCCGACGCGACAGGCGTTGCTCACGGGACGGAACCACCACTCCGTCGGGATGGGCTGTATCACCGAGCTCGCGACCGCGGCGCCTGGATACAACGGCATCCGGCCGAACACTGCCGCGCCGCTCGCCGACATCCTGAAGTTGAACGGATACTCGACGTCGCAGTTCGGCAAGTGCCACGAAGTGCCGGTGCACCAGTCGAGCCCGATGGGCCCGTTCGATGCGTGGCCCAGCGGTGGCGGGGGTTTCGAGTACTTCTACGGCTTCATCGGCGGTGAGACGAATCAGTACTACCCGGCGATCTACGAGGGCACGACGCCGGTCGAGCCGTCCAAGACGCCGGAGCAGGGGTACCACTTCACCGAAGACATGACGAACAAGGCCATCGCGTGGGTGCGTCAGCAGAAGGCGCTCGTGAGCGACAAGCCGTTCTTCATGTACTACGCGCCGGGCGCGACTCACGCGCCGCATCACGTTCCCAAGGACTGGATCGATCGCTATCGCGGACGTTTCGACGGCGGCTGGGATGCACTCCGCGAAGAAACCTTTGCCCGCCAGCGCGCACTCGGCGTGATTCCCGAAGACGCGGTTCTCACGCCACGTCCGGCCGAGATCCCGGCGTGGGACGAGGTTGCCGACGAGTTGAAGCCCATCCTGGCACGGCAGATGGAGGTCTACGCCGCGTTCCTCGCGCATACCGACCACCACGTCGGGCGGCTCGTCGACACGCTCGACGCGCTCGGCGTCCTCGACGACACGCTCGTGTACTACATCATCGGCGACAACGGCGCGTCGGCCGAAGGCGGTATCAACGGCACGTTCAACGAGACGTTCATGTTCAACGGTGCCGCATTTTTGGAGACGCCGGAGTTCATGGCGTCGAAGATCGACGAGTTCGGCGGACCGCAGGCGTACAACCACTTTGCCGTCGGCTGGGCGTGCGCGATGAACACGCCCTACCAATGGACCAAGCAGGTCG
>JBEVDP010000573.1:0-10756 GCA_040513235.1 Acidimicrobiia bacterium
TGGCGCTCTATCGCGTCGAGGATCTGCACCTGCTCGGCTCTCTGTCGGTAGGAGGCAGCGGGCCGCGCGGCGCGCTGGACGGCGCCACACCGGTCGCGTTCAGCCCCGATTCGCGAACACTCGCGGTCGGTGATCGGTTCGGTGCCGTCCAACTCTTCGACGCGGGTTCGCAGCAGCCGTTGGGCGAGCCGATCCGAACTGGTGAAAAGGTGGTTGTCGCACTGGCCTTCTCCGGTGACGGGCGCTCGCTGGCCGCGATGAGTAACGCGAACAACGTCAACGGCGCGTTCGTCATCGATGTCGAGAGTCGGGAAGTCACCGCTCTCGATCCACCGGTGCCGCTCGCGCTCGCGGCCACGTTCCGTCCTGACGGGGAAGAACTCATCGTCACGAGTGGCGTCGGCGGTGGCGCGCGTTATCCGATTGTCGACGGGCGCGTCGGACGCGGCGAACCGCTCACGATCGCGGGAGCGCTTCCCGAGGTTCCCGCGTTCAGCCCCGACGGTTCACTCCTGGCTATCGGCCGCACCGACGGCACCTTGTCGTTCCACGAACCGACCACGCTCGACCAAATCGGGGGCTCGGTGCCGGTCTCCTCGGGAATCATCGCGTCGATGCGGTGGCGCGCCGACGGGAAACTCATCACGCTGCAGGACATAAACGCCGACAACTTTCTCGTCGACGTCGACCAACGCGCGCGCATCGGCGATGCGCTCCCCGGCAGCCCGTCCGGGCTCTTCGGTGTCAGCGATTTCGCGCCCGACGGGCTGGCATTAGTCCTCCCCGGACCCCAAGGAACGACGGCGTGGGATCTCGACGTCGCGACCTGGCCGGCGAAGGCGTGCGCCATCGCCGGTCGCGATCTCACGTCCGACGAATGGGAGACGTACTTTTCCTCGTCCGGTACCCAGCAACCGACGTGCCCGGGTTTGTAGACCACGGGGCGCGGGTGAGGCGGCGCGACGGGGGTGCATTGAAGGAACAGCAAGGCATGGCTAGGTTTCGCGTTCGCCTTGTCGGGGGACGCCCAGCCGGGAGTCGACTCAGTAGGTCAGGAGAAACGCATGCGCAAGCTGTTCCGCTCCCTTGGCGTGGTGATCGTCGCCGTCGCGGCCCTCTTCGGAGTTGCGGCGCCCGCCGCTTCCATCACCGGAGGGCAGGAGGACACCAACAACCAGTTCCCCTCTGTCGGGATGGTCGTCTTCTACCAACCCGACGGTCGCTTCCGTTGTAGTGGCACGCTTCTCGCGCCACGGGTGTTCCTGACCGCGGCGCACTGCACGTTCCAAGACATCGGCAAGGTCGCGATCACGTTTGATCCGGTCATCTCGCGCACCGCGGAGGAGTCCGAGATCGACATCCCGCGTGCCGCGGACGACAGCGGCCCTGACGACGCGGTCTCGGCGATCGGTTTCACGCCTGCGGATATCACGCCGCCCAAGTACCAGGGTGAGCAGACGTATGTGCTCGGTACGCCCTTCACGCATCCCGACTACAGCGACTTCACCGACCTCAAGAACTGGAACGACACCGGCGTCGTCATCCTCGACACGGCGGTGACGGTGCCGACCACGCCGCTCGCGCCCGAGAACTACCTCAGCCCGCTGGCGCAGAAGCAGTTCACCAAGACGCTCTTCACGACGGTCGGCTACGGCACCGAGGTTCGCCAAGCCGACGAAGGGCCGCGCAAGCCGGTGCCCGAACGGCAACCGATCGTCCGTCGCTTCACGACTGAACCCGGTCAGAAGATCAACGCGCAGATCCTCCAAACGAGCGGCAACGAAAACGACCCCTGGGGTGGCGGCGGCACGTGCTTCGGCGACTCCGGCGGTCCGATCATGTTGAACGGGAACGTCGTCGGTGACACGAGCTACGGCTTCACGGCCAACTGTCGGTACCTCGGCGGTTACCAGCGGGTCGACATCCCGATCGTTCGCAATTGGATCCTCGACTGCATGGCCGATTTCACCTGCCCGACGAAGTCGTAGATGTTCCGACGCGGCGCCGAATGACGTGCGCGCACTGTTGGTGTAGTCGTTTCGCGTTCGGCGTCGTGGGTGCGGCGCGCGTCAGCGGAACTGAACGTAGTCGCCGGCGACAGCGTCAGTTGGTGACGGCGAACAGCCTCCAGTGGCCGGGAACGCCCTTCAGTTCGCGTTCGCCGCGGTCCTCGAACTCGATGCCGGACCCCGCGACGAGATCCTTGACGGTGCTCGACACGACGATCTCCGCCGGCTGCGCGGCCGCGGAGACGCGCTGGCTGATGTGAACCGCGAGGCCGCCGATGTCGTCGCTGCGAAGTTCGATCTCGCCCGTGTGCAGCCCGACGCGGACATCCAGGTCCAGCGCGCTCGCCGCCGAACGGATCGCACGCGCACAGCGGATGCCGCGCGCCGGGCCGTCGAAGGTCGCGATGAAACCGTCGCCCGTCGTCTTGACCTCGTGGCCGCGGAACGCGACGAGCTCGCGGCGCACCGCGTTGTCGTGCGCGTCGAGGAGTTCCGTCCAGCGGCGGTCGCCGAGCGACGCAGCCCGCGCGGTTGAACCCACGACATCGGTGAACATCACGGTGGCGAGCACTCGGTCGGCTTCGTCATCGACCCGCGTGCCGGTGAGGAACGCGCGCACCTCCTCGACGATCGCGTCGGAGTCCCCCGCCCAAGGGAAGTGGTCCTGGCCGGGCAACTCGACGCGCGCCGCGCCCGGGATCTGTTCGGCCATCCACTTCGACGCGCGCCAGTTGACGACGCGATCGCCATGCCGGTGGATCACCAATGTCGGCACGTTGACCGACGGAAGCACGTGGCGTACGTCGATCTCGAGAAACATCTGGACGACCTTCGCGATGCCGTCTGGGCTCATCGCCGAGCGCCGATAACGTCCGAGCCATTCGCGAGCGGCCGGATCCTCGTCGAGCGACGGTGCCCAGATGTCGATGTCGGCACCTTCGAAGACCGTCGGCATGATCAGTTGCTCGGTCGCTTCGAGGAAGCCGTCGAGCGGCGGACCCCACGGATAGTCGGGTGCCTCGGTGGCGCGGGCCATGCCGCCGTACAACACGAGCGCCTGCGTCCGTTCGGGATAGGTCGCCGCGAAGAGGATCGACATCGGCGCGCCCTCGGAGATCCCCATCAGCGCGGCGCGCTCGGAGCCCACGGCATCCATGACGGCACGCACGTCGTCCATGCGCTCCTCGAGCGGAACGGGTTCGACGTTACGGTCGGAGAGCCCGAGCCCGCGCTTGTCGAAGCGGATCAGCCGGCTGAACGATGCCAGCCCGCGAAGGAGCCGCGCGACGGCCGGGTGTTCCCACTCGACGTCGAGGTTGCTGGCGAACCCTTGAACGAGCACCAGGTCGAGGTCTCCCTCCCCGACGACCTGGTACGCAACGTGCACGTCACCGCTCTGTGCGTATTGCACCGGAGGATGCGCGACCACGGGTTTGAAGGATACTGATGGCCAGCCCGGCTACGACGCGAGACGGCGGTCGATCTCCCGGCCCATGATCCTGCACTCGGTGAGGGGATGGTCGTACCGGCACAACAGGGCGCCTTCGAGGTACTCGCGCGCCTGTTGCAATCGTTCGATCTCCTCGGTGAGCGCCGTCAATCGCTCGCGGGCGATCGCCTTCCACTCGCCAACCGTCCCGGCATCGAGAACCCCCTCGATGTCGTCGAGCGACAGTCCGGCGTCCTGCAGCATCCCGATGAACACCAATCGCCGGAGCGCGCCGGTTTCATAGCGCCGTTGTCCCGATTTCCATGCGTCGGGCAACAACAGACCGCGCCGCTCGTAATACCGGACGGTCGACGTGGGAACGCCGGCCCGTTCTGCGATCTCGCCGATGGTCATGAAGTTATCCATACGGACACTTGACTTGAACCCGGGTTCAACTGTCAAGGTCGACACCATGACCGACAACTCCGAAGTCCTCGCTCCGAATCATCACGGCGATCACGCTGGGTTCGCCGGCATCGCCGGCTGGGTGGCCGCGCTCAGCATGCGCATCGGTCGGTCCGGCGACGCGCAGCTCGCCATCGATTTGACCGCGCTCGCACCTGGAGAGCACGTGCTCGATATCGGGTGCGGGCCGGGCGTTGCCGCGCGCGCCGCCGCGGCGCGGGGAGCAGTCGTGACCGGCGTCGATCCGGCCGACGTCATGCTGCGCGTCGCGCGCCGCGACGACCGGCATGGCGCAGTCACATGGAAGCGTGGCGCCGCCGAAGCGCTCCCGGTGCCGGATCGCTCGTGCGACGTCGTGTGGTCGCTGGCGACCGTGCACCACTGGCCCGACCTCGACGGCGGCCTGGGCGAAGTGCGCCGGGTCCTGAGAGCCGACGGGCGGTTCCTCGCCATCGAACGGCGGGTGCAGCCGGGTGCCCGCGGCCACGCGAGCCACGGATGGACGGATCGCCAGGCCGCGGCGTTCGCCGACCGGTGCCGCGACGCGTGCTTCGAGTTGGTCGCGGTGACGAGCCACGAGACGAAGCGGGGCGTCTTACTCGCGGTGCTGGCCCGCGCGACGGCATGATCGCTTGCCTTCGTGATCAGGCGCTCAGGGCGTCAGCGTGACCTTGATCGCGCCGGTTGACTTGTCGGCCGCGGTCGCGAATGCGTCGGCGACCCGCTCGAGTGGGAACTGGTGCGATGTCAACGCGCGCAGTTCGTCGCGCCACCGGCCTGTCATGCGCGCGGCAGTGGTGAACTCTGCTTCACGCGCGCCCGTGCCGTAGCAGAACGAACCGATCAGCGAGACTTCCTTCCTCATCATCTGTTGCAGGTCGATCGTCGTCGCGGTTCCGAACGAGCCGAGGATCACGACCCGGCCACCGCGTCGAATCACGCGAATCGCGTCGTTCGCAGTGTCCGACGTGCCGCCGACGCTTTCGATCACGATGTCGGGCCGATGTTCCTTGGCCCACGCGCCAAGTTCGGCTTCGTCGACGACGCCGACACCGAGCGCTTCGGCGGCCGCGCGCTGATGCGTATGCCGGGCGGTGATCGCGACCAAGGCGGCGCGGTCGCGTGCGGCGAGCGCGGCGCAGAGCCCGATCGTGCCCGCGCCCAGCACCAACACGGTGCTGTCGGTTGACACGCCGGCTTGTCCCACTCCACGGAGTGCGACGGCGAGCGGCTCCGTCAGCGACGCGGTGACCGCGTCGACACCGTCGGGGATCGGCGCGAGGTTGCTGACGGGCGCGTCGACGAACTCCGCGAGCCCGCCGTTGCGGCCGAGGCCGATGCCGTAGCCGCCGCGCCGGCACAAGTTCGTGCGGCCGCTCGTGCAGAACTCACACCGTCCGCAGTTCACGTTGGGGGAGACCGCATAGCGGACGTCGGCGAGATCGGCGTGTCCGTCGACGACCGTGCCCGCGAACTCGTGGCCGGGCGACGTGCCCATCGGGCGGGGGAGATGGCCGTGCCAGAAGTGGAGGTCGGAGCCGCAGATGCCGCAGGCTTCGACGGCCACTCGCACCCACCCGGGCGCGAGAGGACCGAGGTCTCCGTCGGCGATCTCGAGGCCGTCGTCGGTCCACAGTGCCCGGCGCATGGCCCGACCGTACGCCAGTGACGGTCGTTCGCGCTCGCCAAGGAGGCCGCGGAGCGGTTACACAAGTGAGCATGCCGATTCTCGATGGAGTCCACGATCGCGCGCACCCGGTCGAGAGTGACGGTGCCTGGTCGGAGTCGTATTACTTCAACTGCTTCGATCCCGACGCCGACGTCGGCTTCTTCACGCGCATCGGAGTCCGTCCGAACGACGGGACGATCGACGTGGGCTTGTCGGTGTGGCTCCCGGGCAGCGGCGTCGACCATGTGCGGCACGTGCGCGAGCAGCGAGAGATGATCGATACCGTGCTCGAGGTCGGCGGCATCCGGTACGAGATGCTCGAACCCGCGCGAGC
Source organism: Acidimicrobiia bacterium (assembly GCA_040513235.1). Lineage (GTDB taxonomy): Bacteria > Actinomycetota > Acidimicrobiia > IMCC26256 > PALSA-610 > JANNHK01. The sequence continues at coordinate 5,907 of JBEVDP010000573.1, forward strand.
GTGGCGGTTGACCGCCGACAGCGCGTCGTTGCGCGGCAGTGTCGCCATGGACGTGACCTTCGATGCGCGGACGCCGCTCATCGGTGCCGACGGCCAGCATCGCGACGCGTCGGATGCAGCGAGCGCGTCAACGCGCCAGTCGGTTGGGAAAGGGCACCTGGAACAGGGCGGACTGTGGAGCGGCTGGATTCGCGCCGGCTACTCGGACCGGGAGTTGGGCCCATCCGCGCGCGGAAACCGCGACAAATCGTGGGGGCCGCGGCGGTGGGGCGGCCCGAAGATGTGGCGCTGGTTCTCGATCAACATCGACGACGACACCCACTTCGGCGGGATCGTGATCGGGACCGACGCGGGCGACCTGCACCGCGGGTGGGTGTGGCGCGACGGCCGCGCGGAATCGATCGCGCAGTGGAAGGTCTCGTCGGAGCTCGAAGCCGACGGCATCACCCACCGGGCGACGCATGTGGTCGCGACCGACAAGGCCGGCAGCGACCACGTCCTCGAGGCCGAGGTCCTCCGGGTCGAACCCGGCCCGGCCGGGATCCGGCCGAACACGACGATCGTCAACGAAGGACTCGCCCGTTGGAGCTACGAAGGCCGCACGGGCACCGGCATCAGCGAGTATCTCCACCAACTCGACGGGGACGCCAAGCCCGTCGTCCCGATCGACTGAGGATGCGTGCAGCGTTACGTCTGCGGGAAATGAGCAGCCCGAGAACTCACCGGTTCGCGCGCGGAGGCGCCAGCCATCATCTCTTCGGCGACGAGGTCGAAGGCGCAGCGCCAGGCCTCCTCGACGGTCGGCGTCCAGGCCGGGCCGAGTGCCGCGGCGAGCGCGCCCAACAGTGCCGCGCCGGCGGCTGCATAGTGCGACGGTGTGACACCGTACCGGTCGTGCCGGGCGCCGAGTAGCGAGGCGCGCGTGACGAGCGTGGGTGAATGGCGCATCGCGCCGACGATCGCGTCGAGTTCGGCCGCGAACTTCTCGGCCTGCTCGTCGGTATCCGCCGGGAACATCGCGTGCAGCTCCGGATGCGCGGCGAAGAGGCGGTCGTAGAAGTCGGCGGCGATCGCGGCGCGCTGGGTTCGCGTCCGCCGGACGGTCCACTCGACCAGGATGATCTGCTTCGGATTCATGACGGCTATTCGACTCCGATAAGGGGTTGCGGTCCTGAGTAACGCGTACTCATTCGTTCACGGAACGTGCAAGGCGCTGGCGTACACGGAAACGTGCAAGGCGCCGGGGTGAAAGTCGGTTCCGGACGGCGATGATCCAATCGAGTGGCTTCGACCACAGGAGAGCGAGCGGTCCGGAACGCGCCTGCTCGCACGCCTTGTCGCGCCTGTCGATGCGTACGGCTCATTGTTGTGTTGTACCCACCGTGCAGCGAGCTACTAATGCGTCGCGGATGTGGGTACGCGTCAGACCTACAACCGCGAGAGGAGTTCGTCGTGAGCACCATCGAACAGTCCGTCGAAGTGGATGTCCCGGTCCGTACCGCGTACAACCAATGGACACAGTTCGAGGAGTTCCCGCGCTTCATGGATGGCATCGAACAGGTGCAGCAGCTGACGGATACCCGGCTGCACTGGAAGGCGAAGATCGCCGGCGCGGAACGAGAGTGGGACGCCGAGATCACCGAGCAGGTACCCGACCAGCGCATCGCGTGGAAGACCATGGCCGGCGCACAGAACGACGGCGTCGTCACGTTCCACCGCCTCGGTGACATGCGGACGAAGATCATGCTGCAGCTCGAGTTCGACCCCGATGGGTTCGTCGAGAAGGCCGGCGACGCGCTGGGCGTCGTCAAGGCGCGGACGCATGGCGATCTCGCACGCTTCAAGGACTTCATCGAAGCCCGTGGCACCGAGACGGCCGCCTGGCGTGGCGAGGTCCACCAGGACCCGACCCGCTGACGAGCGAACCGGCGTCGATATCCCTGCGTGGGCCGGGATATTGACGTCGGTCTATGCGCGAAGTCCCCCACGCGGCGCAATCGCAAGTCCGTCGAGTTCGGCGCGTTTTCCGCACCCCGCGCGAGGGAATGAGTTTGGCGATTCACCGCGGCAGGAGGTGTTCTGATGTCAGACGTCCTCGACCGGGACCACGAGGGCAAACTCTTTCGCACCCGCCTCGTCGTGGGTGAGGGCACGGCGCGCCTCACCGTCCTCGGGGAGATCGACTTGGCGGTACGCGAAGCCTTTCGCGACGTTCTGGACTACGCCATCGACAGTTCGGTCGACGCTGTCGAAGTGGATCTCGCCGGCGTCGAATACCTCGACTCGAGTGGATGCCAATGTCTTGTCGCCGCGTACCGCCGTGCCGCGGCTCGCGGCCTTTCGTTGCAAGTCGTCGAGATGAGTGACGCAGTGCAGCGCATCCTGGCCTTGACCGGCTTGCTAGACATGTTGACTACCGGTCGGTAGCGATCTCCGACCAGATGCATTTCCAGCGGCCTCGGCGGCTCGTCCCCCAGCGGTCGCTGTACCGGTGCACGATGGCGAGCCCCCAGCCGCCAACGTCGCGGTCGCTGGGTCCGACGAGCGTTTCCGGTGCGGACTCGGGACTGTGGTCCCAAACCTCGACGCGGGTGCAACGCGACGTCGTGTCGATCCCGAACCGGAAGGGGCCGCGGGCATGCATGACGGCGTTCGTCATCAACTCGCTCGCAATCAGCGTGACGCGCTCCCGATGCCGTTCCGAACATCCGGTGAGCTCGCGCTCCGCCCAATGCCGCGCCTCGGGTACGACGTCGTACCCGGTGTGCGCATTCGGCAGCCAGTGCATGGTCACATGTGCGCGCTACCGCATCACCCTGCAGGAGAAACGTGCCAGGCCTCAATAGTCGTTCAACCGACCAGGCACTCAGTCTGATCGGCGTTCTCCCACGCTGACCTCAGAGGCCGCGGCGGTAGGCCCAGCCGTGGACCTGGCGCGATGTCGATGTGCGCGCCTTCCACTTCGCGTTGCTGATACGGCGTGCGAATTCGAGTCCGAGCGCGATGGCGAACAGCAGCAGGGTTGCTCGCCGGCGCTCGGAAGTGGTTCCGGCCATCGAACTAATCGCGCCGGTCGTCGCGGCGGTCCATTCGGCAGTTCACGACGAAACGACCTTTGCCTTGAGGCTCTGGAACTCGGCTTCGTCGATGACGCCCTTGGCCTTCAAGTCGGCGAGCCGAGCCAGCTCGTCGGCCGCACTGCCGCCGGTGCCGGCCGCTTGCTGGATGTACGCGCGCTGCGCCGCATCCACCGCTTCCGCTTGCTGCATGGCGTGCTCGGACATCTTGTGGCCCCGTGCAATCAAGTACACGAACACGCCGAGGAACGGGACGATGATCACGAAGATCACCCAGAGGGTTTTCGCGAGCCCGCCCATGTCATGGCTGCGGAAGATGTCGGCGAAGACCGTGATCAGCAGCCAGATCCAGATGAAGAACAACGTGAACCAGATCAGCGACCACAAGAACTCGCCGACCCCCCAATCTGCACCCAGCATTGTCATCTCCCAATCTCGTGAGCGCCCGCGTTGGCGCCAAGCTACAGACTGCCCGATCGGGTGTGGTCCCGCCTCACCCCATTTGGGTGAAGTTCGCCCTTTTCCATGGTCATATGAGTTGGAGCCGTGTCCGCCGGGGATTGCCTCGCGACGAAGACGATACCCCGTGCTTGTAAAGAGCTCGCCGGCCGCGGAGCTGCGCCGCGTGGCGGCAACGACTCACGCGCGATCGACGAGCTCGGGACCGAGTTCGTCGATCGCGCGCACGCCGGCGAGCGCCATCGTGCGGCGCATGTCTTCGGCGAACAGGGCGAGTACATGGTCGACGCCGCGTTCGCCGGCCGCGCCGAGTCCGTAGAGATACGCGCGGCCGGCCATACACGCGCGCGCGCCGAGTGCGACCGCCTTCACGATGTCGCTGCCGCGCCGGACGCCGCCGTCGCAGATGATCTCCAAACGATCGCCGACAGCGTCGGCAACTGGCGCGACGAGATCGAGCGGCACGGGCGCAGAGTCCAACTGCCGGCCACCGTGGTTCGACAATGCAATCGCGGCTGCGCCGGCGTCGGCCGCGAGCCGCGCGTCGTCGATGGTCTGAATGCCTTTGATGACCAGAGGGCCATCCCAGAGCGAGCGGATCCAGTCGACGTCGGCCCACGAGACACTGGGATCAAGTTGGGTCGCGATGTATTCGGCGAGCGACACCGCGTCGGAGCCGTCGCCGACCGCCTGGTCGACGACATTGGCGAAGCGGATTGGATCCGCGCGCACGAAGGCCCACGTCCAACCGGGATGGAGCGCGCCGTCGACCAACGTCCCGAGGCCGAGTTTCGGAGGCAGTGTGAACCCGCGCCGGACGTCGCGCTCGCGGCGGCCATGGACCGCGAGGTCGACGGTCAGCACGAGCGTTTCGTAGCCCGCGGCGGCCGCCCGTCCGATGAGCTCCTTGACGACGCCCCGGTCGCGCCACATGTAGACCTGGAACCAACGGGGACCGGAGCTGACGGCCGCGACTTCCTCGATTGAGCGCGTGCTCAGCGTCGAGAGGGTGTACGGCAGCCCGGCCCGACTCGCGGCCCGTGCCACCGCGAGCTCGCCTTCCGGGTCCGCGCTGCGGGTGAATCCCGTCGGCGCGAGCACGAGCGGGTACGGCAGCGTGCGCCCGAGCAGCGTGGTGGTCGTGTCGATGGTGCCGACGTCGCGCAGGACGCGCGGCCGGAAGATTGTGCGCGCGAACGCTTCGGCGTTCGCGCGCATCGTGCGCTCGTCTTCCGCGCCGCCGTCGATGTAGTCGAACACTCCCCGCGGCAACCGGCGCCGGGCCATGATGCGGAGATCGTGCACCGAAGCCGC
>JBEVDP010000574.1:0-3516 GCA_040513235.1 Acidimicrobiia bacterium
GCTGCAATCGGTGGCGGCGCCGACCGAGCAGAAGGTCGCCGCCTGAGCAGATCAGCCGTCCTCACTGCCGAAAACCGGCGGGCGCCGGCCCGGCGCCCGCCGCTGCAACCACCCACGCATCGCGGTTCTGCAACGTAACGTCAGTAGTGATTGATCGGCCGCAAAGGAGAGCACCGTGGACAGGGCGACAACCGACGGCGCGGCCCCCACCAACCGGCTCGATCGTCGCAAGGCCCGCACCCGCCAGGCGCTCGTCGACGCCGCCGCCCGGCTCATCTCTGAAGGCCGCGGCGAACGGGCCAGCATCCAAGAGATCACGGAAGCCGCCGACATCGGCTTCGGGTCCTTCTACAACCACTTCGCCAGCAAGGAAGAACTCTTCCAGACCGCGTCCGAGGAAATACTCGAGCGATGGGCGCAACTGATCGACGCCGCCTGCGCCGGTCTCGACAACCCAGCCGAGGTGTTCGCCACCTCGCTGCGCATCTCCGGCCGCCTCGCCTGGACTCACCCCGAGATCGCGGCCTTCATCACCGGCGCCGGCCTCGACCTCCTCGACGCCCCCCGCGGACTCGCACCCCGCGCCTTGCGCGACATCCGCGCGGGCCAGGCTGCCGGCCGCTTCTCCATCACGGACGCCGAGATCGCGCTCAGCGCCGTCGCCGGCGGACTCCTCGGCCTCCTTCGACTCCACGCGCGCAACCCCGAACGGGTCACTGAAGCCTCCGTCGACGAACTCGCCGAGGCGTGCCTGCGCTTCCTCGGCATCCCCGCCGCCCAAGCACGACGCCTCGCCCGACTCCAACTCCCCGACGCACGCTGGTAGTGCGCGCGACGACCAGGAGGAATGAACGATGCCCGGATTGCCTGCCGCTTTGATGCGCCACCGCGCGCGACTCGACGAAATCGCCGGAGTGTTCGCGAAGTACGGCTTCGCGGCGTGGGTGCAGCGGGGAAGCGGACTGGTCAGCACACGCGTCATGCAGGGGCTCATCGACCGCCACGTCGACCCGCAGATCGCTTCCATGTCCGACGGCGAGCGGTTACGGCGGGCGTTGACCGAGTTGGGCACGACGTGGGTCAAGCTCGGCCAGATGTTGAGTTTGCGACCGGATGTTGTCGGTGACGACGTCGCCGAGGAGCTAGCGAAGCTGCAGGCAACGGTCGCGCCGGATCCGCCGGGTGTCGCCCTGGCACTGGTTGAACGCGAGCTGGGCGCGGCGGTGTCCGACTTCTTCGGCTCGTTCGACCCGGAGCCGATGGCGTCCGGGTCGGTCGCGCAGGTGCACCGGGCGACATTGCCCGACGGGACGGCGGTGGCGGTGAAGGTGCTCCACGATGGCGTGGAGCACCGCGTGCTCGCGGATCTCGAGCTGCTGGAAGCGATCGCGGCGTATCTCGAAAACCAGGACGCCGGGATCGCGCAGCTGCGACCCACAGTCATCGTTTCCGAGTTCTCGCAGATGATGCACGATGCCATCGACCTCTCGCAGGAGCTTCAGAACCTCCAGCGGTTCAACCTGAACTTCGCGAGCGAACCCGACATCGTGTTCCCGACGCCGTATCCCGAGCTCTCACGGCGACGAGTACTCACGATGAGCCTGATCTCGGGTGCACGCTTCACCGACCGTGCGAGCGTGGAGGCGGCCGGCTGGGACGTCGAAACTCTCGTGCAGCGGGCCGCCGACGTGTACCTCGAGATGATCTTTCGGGATTCGTTCTTTCACGCGGACGCGCACCCAGGGAATTTCCTGATTCCCGACGGTTCGCACCTCGCGATGCTCGATGCCGGGGACGTGGGCCGAATCTCCGGGATGCGGAAGCGTCAGCTCGAGGACTTGGTGATCGCGGCGGGAAGCCATGACGTCGATGGCTGCGTCGACATCATCGTGGAGATCACGACGCCGCCTCCGTCGGTGGACATCGCCCAGTTGCGATCCGAGATCGAAATGTGGTTGAACCGTTACCTGCTCATACAGGCCGGGCACCTCGACATGACCGCGATCATCCGAACGGGCATGAAGCTCCTGCATGACAACGGGCTCGTGCTGCCGGCCGATTTAGCGATGCTCTTCCGCGTCCTGTTGGAGCTCCAGGGACTGGGCCGCGCGGTGGACACCGAAGTCAGGCTGACCGAGCTGCTCGAGCCGTATGTGAAGCACTTGCTGGCCCAACGGTTCGACCCACGGCGTTTCGCCCGACACGCGAGCCGAACGCTTCGCGAATGGGATCGTCTGGCGGGTTCGTTGCCGGGCGACATCGAGGCGATCGTCAAGCAGGTCCGTGCCGGCCAACTCGGCGTCGACTTCCGGGTCCACGATCCCGACGGCGCCGTGGACAATCTCGTCGACGGCCTCGTCGCGGCCGCTTCCGTCATCGGGTCTGCACAGCTGATCTCGCGTCGCACCGGCCCGATGGTCGGACCGATTTCACTGCCGGGGCTCGTCGCCGCGGGCGTCGGTGTATTGACGTGGCAGCGGCTCGTCCGACGCCGACGCGAGCGCAAGACCTGGGTGACCCGCGCCCGCGAACTTGCGGAGCTGCGACGACACGCCCGCGATGCCTCCTGAGGCGTTGAGGCCCGCAGGCGCGTCTGACGATGATCGCGTGGCATCGGAGTCGCCGCCCGTCCGCGCGCGGGTCGCGGCGACGGTGGCGTTGATCGGCTACCTCACGTTGGCGATCGAGTTGCTCGTCTCGGTCGTCGACAAGCCGTGGCCTGGGCTCCTCGCGTTGGTGGCGGTGGGCGTCGGCGTCCCGTTGACCTGGATCGGCGCGACCCGGCCACGCTGGCGAGGGTGGATTGGCGCGCTCGCCGCCCTCGGGGTGGTGGGTGGCGTTGTGGCGTTGGTGGCGTCCGGACCTAGCGCGATCGAGCTGGTGGTCGTCGTGGCGACGATCGCGATCACGAGTGCCGCGGGCATGTGGGCGTTGGCGTGGGAGATCCGATCCGCCGTCGCCCGCCGGTGGAGTCCGGCGACGCGCGCGCGGCACGGTGTGCTGCTGATGAACGCGAAGTCGGGGGGCGGCAAGGTCGAGCGGTTCGACCTCCAGGGTGAATGTGCACGTCGGGGCATCGAGCCGGTCTTGCTCGCTCCCGGGGATGATCTGCGCGCGCTTGCCGAGGATGCCGTCGCTCGCGGCGCGGACGTGCTCGGGATGGCCGGCGGGGACGGCTCACAAGCCGTCGTCGCCGCGGTCGCGGCTGCGCACGACCTCCCGTTCGTGTGCGTGCCCGCGGGCACGCGCAATCACTTCGCGCTCGATCTCGGCGTCGACCGCGACGACGTCGTCGGATCACTCGACGCCTACGGCGATGCGCGCCAAGCGCGCATCGACCTCGCCGAGGTGAATGGGCGCGTGTTCGTCAACAACGTGTCGCTCGGGGTCTACGCACACATCGTGGCGTCGGACGAGTATCGCGACGCCAAGCTGCGAACGGCCGCCAAGATACTGCCGACCTTGCTCGGACCCGACGCCCCGCCATCGGGGCTGCTCGTGCACATGCCGGGCGGC
>JBEVDP010000575.1:0-3715 GCA_040513235.1 Acidimicrobiia bacterium
ATTCGAGCATCACTGCGCCGTCCGGCACGGCACCCGTGTCGACGTTGACGCCGACATAGCACGTCCCGTCGTAGGAGACGAGCGTCGCGTTGAGTGCGGCGCCGATCGTCGGACCGAACGCGTACCACTCTGCGACGCGGGCACCGGCGAGATATACGGGCACGCTGATGCCAGGCACGTTGCTCGCGAGGAAGTCGACGTGCTTCAGCATGCCGCCGACATAGGCACGAGGGAGCACGTTCAACGCGCCCGCGATCGCGTTGGTGTACGCGACAGCAGGTTCGTTCCGAGCCGTCATGCACAACTCGTGAATGCGGCGCATTCGGGCGTCGGGGTCGCGCAACCCCACGGGTATGCGGAAACGCATCAGCGTTATGCGATTGCCGCCGACAGGATCTTCGGGCTTGCGGATGCTGATCGGCATCGTAAGCCGCAGCTCCTCGACCGCCGCGCCGTGCTGCTCGTGATAGTGCTGCAGCCCGCTGCTCAATGCGGCCAAGAACGCGTCGTTGACGGTGAGCCCTGCGGTGTGCGCGGAATCGCGCAGCGCGTTGAGCGGCAACACCAGTGCGTCGTAGCGCCAGGCGAGGCGGCGCTCCTGCATGACCGGTGAGAGGGTCTCGTTGACCGGTCGCACGGTACGCGCGATGGAACCCACCGCTTCGACGCCCTCTTTCAAGGCTCTGCTGGGATGACGGAGCGCGTGCGCGACACTCCGCCCGGCTGCCGGGAGCAGTCCGCGCGCGAAATCCGCTGCGCGTCCGGCGTTGTGGCCCAGGGCGTCGCGCGTGAGTTCAGCGGCAGACAGGCGCTCACCGGAAGGAACGGGTGGCATCGGGCCGAGGTCGCGCGGTTCCCGTTCGAGATCGAAGAGGTTCTTCGCCATTTCCATGCCACCGATGCCGTCGGTGAGCACATGGTGCAGTTTCAAGACCAGTGCGGCGCGGCCACCCGCCAGCCCTTCGACGAGCGTGAACTCCCAGAGCGCGCGCTCCCGATCGAAGCCGGCCATCGCCGTTTGGCACGCGTAGTCGAACACGTCGGTCAGCGAACCCGGTGTGGGCGCGGCGATCCTGCGGGTGTGGAACCCAAGCTCGAAGTCCTCGTCGATCGCCCACCGCGGGTTGGCGAGACGCATCGGCGCCTGCACGACCTTGTGCCGGAAACCCGGCGTGATCCGGGACGCACGGTCGGCTCGCTCCAGCAGACGATCGAGATCGGGTTGACCATCAAGCACCACGACGCTTGCCACGGTCGAACGCAGCAACGGGTCCGACTCCATGTACCAGGAGAAGGCGTCGGTGTCACGCAGATATGGGTCGTCTTTGTCCATCTTCCGACCTCCTCGGACGTCACCCTTCTCATACCGTGATGTCGTCGCTCGGGGTAGAGGCGAACGTCATCCGCGTCGTACCGAATCCGGGTCGTCGAGCCGCCGCCGCAGGACTTTGCCCGTCGCATTCCGGGGCAGCACGTCGGTGAACTCCACGTCGCGCGGCACCTTGTGTCGCGCGAGGCGGGACCGCACATACGCCCGCACCTCGCCCGCCGACAGGACGTGACCCGGCTTCAGCACGACGAAGGCCTTGAGCCGCTGGCCGAACTCCGTGTCCACGACGCCGACGACCGCGACTTCGGCGATCGCCTCGTGATCGGCGAGCAGTCGCTCCACCTCCTCGGGGAAGACGTTCTCGCCGCCCGAGATGATCATTTCGTCTCCACGGCCTTCCACGGTGAGTCGACCGGCGGCGTCGAAGTGTCCGACATCGCCAGTGCTCATCAGGTCGATCCGAGGAGCACGGCGAGCGCCAGATGCGCGTAGCCCCACGAGTGGAAGAGCGGTGCCGCGATGACGGTCGGCTCACCTGCTCGCAGCGGTAGCCGCGTGCAGAGCGCCACGAAACGGACCGGCGCCGCTGCTTTGCCCGCGGGCCACGCCCCGAGGTGTCCCGGTCGTCCCGGACGTGAGGATGATGGTGCGGCCCGACCGCGTCGGCGGCAGCTCTGAGTCGCTGGCGGGCGCCGCGAATGCCCCGATCGTGTGACGGGTAGGTGACCCGTCGTCTTCGGCGAAGATGTTGGGCATCTGCGGTGCTGCATCGTGCACGACCCGGGCAAACTCCTCATCGGAGATGATTGCCACCGGCTGCTCGCGCGCGATCACCTCCCGCAGTTGGGCGGCCGCGAAATCCGTGTTGCACTGGAGCGCAGTCGCGCCCAGCTTGGCGAGCGCCGCGGTCGCGTCCACAAACCCGCGATGGTTCCTGCACAACACCGCGACCGCCGCGCCCGGTTCGATGCCGGTGTCGACCAGGCCGTTCGCCACTGCGTTGCTGCGGCGGTGCAGCGCGTCGAAGGTGAGCGTGCCGCGCTCGTCGACGACGGCGACGCCTTCGGGATCGCGCGCCGCATTCGCCGCAAAGCCGCCGGCGAGTGTGAAGCCCCACCGCTGCAATTCCCAGCCCATGCGCGCGAGGCGCGCGGGGCGACTCGGCCTGAGCATGCCCGCTCGGCCGAACACCCGAACCGCGGTGCCGAACTCCTCAAGCGACGAGACGTAGTGCCGGAACACGGCTGCGACGCGCATGCTGGGTCCGATCATTCGCCGATCAGCGCGACGTCGCCTGCCAATCGATCGCCTGCAGCCGATTCGCGAGTCGTCGGTGATGGGACTGGTTCACGGGGCCAGTGGGCGAGCAGCGCGTCGAGAACCTCGGCCGCCGCATCGAAACCGCCGAGATGGCTCCTGCCCTCGCGGATGTTGAGTTCGGAGCCGGGGACCAGCGCGGCAAGACGTTGGCCGTGTGCGAGCGGCACGATGTTGTCGACATCGCCATGCCAGAACTCGATCGGCACCACGAGGTCGCGAAGTGAGAAACCCCACGGTCGGGTGAACAGCACGAGGTCGTACACGGGGGCGTGCAGCTGCCTCCTGCTACCCCGCAGCAGATCGTCGAGGAACATCTCTTTCATGGCGGGGTCTGCGAAGATGCGTCGGTCGCCTTCCGGCGAGATGCGCATGTAGAGGTCGAAGGCCTGTGACGCGACCGGGCGCAACAAACGCGCGGTGAGCCACAAGCCGTGAGCAAGCGGTTCGCGCAGGAGGGACAACACTGGCGCGAGCCGTTTCGCAAGGCCGACGATGCCACCGGGCGACGCTTCGTTGCCGTCGGTCGGGGCGACGCCGCCGAGCACCGCACCGGCCACGACGCGATCTGGCATCCAGGCCGCGCATGCCAACACATAGGGACCACCGCCCGACAACCCGACGATCGCGAATCGCTCGAGCTCGAACCGTGCCGCGAAGTCCTCGACATCGCGTGCCCAATCGAGGAGCGATCCATACAGATGCCGGGTCGAGGAGCCCACACCGGGCCGTTCGATCGCGATGAGGCGCACGTTACGTTGCACAGCGGCGACGCGCGCGTCGGGAGGGATCTGCCGCCGCGCACCCGGTGTTCCATGGAACCAGAGCACCGGCCTGCCGGTGCTCGGACCGTATTCGGCGAAGCCGAGACGTCTGCCGTCGCGCAGCGCGACGGAGCCTTCCACCCGTGGCGGCGAAAGGAGAGGCGCCGGTTTCATCTCCCCGGTCACAGGGTGGGGCCGCGGAGCGGATCCGAACGAACCACGTGGGAGCTCTTAGTGGCTCGCGTCGACTGACCGCTTTGATGGTTGGCCGCGTCCGCATGCGCCACCGCGTCGAGCGTTGACT
>JBEVDP010000576.1:0-4232 GCA_040513235.1 Acidimicrobiia bacterium
GACGTCATCGAGCCGCTGCGTGACCCGCGCAGTCACGGGAGCGATCCGGCGACCGCGTTCCACGTGGTCTGCCCTTCGATTCCCGGCTACGGGTGGTCGGGTCCCACCGTCGAGCCGGGATGGGACGTGAAGCGCGTCGCCGAAGCGTGGAAGGTGCTCATGGCGCGCCTCGGCTACGACCGCTACGGCGTGCAGGGTGGCGACTGGGGCGCGTTCATCTCCGCGCAACTCGCGGCGCTCGACTCCGAACACGTCGTGGGTTTGCACAGCAACCTGCTGCTTGCATTCCCGTCCAACGCGGCCGAGATCGCGCTTACGGAACAGGAAGCGGCCGACCTCGCGGCCGCGGGTGAGTTCATGCAGCGGGGGAGCGCGTACCAGGAGATCCAGGGCAAGAACCCGCAGACGCTCGGTTACGGGCTCACCGATTCGCCGGCCGGCCTGGCGGGCTGGATCGTCGAGAAGTTCTGGGCATGGACCGATCACGACGGCGACGTCGAGCAAGCCGTGACACGCGACCAATTGCTCACGAACCTCACGGTCTACTGGGTGACGAACACGATCAATTCGTCCGTGCGCCTCTACTGCGAGTCGCAACGCACGGGCCGGTTCGGCGCGCAGGGCGAAACCGTAAGTGTTCCGACGGCCGCGGCCGTCTTCCCCCGTGAGATCTTCCGCATCCCGCGCGCGTACGCTGAGGCATCGTTCAACCTGGTCCGGTACACACGCTTCGACCGCGGCGGGCACTTCGCGGCGCTCGAAGAACCCGACCTCTACATCGACGACGTCCAGACGTTCTTCCGAGAGGTGCGCTGACATGCACGATCTGGTGATCAAGGGTGGGACCGTCGTCGACGGAACGGGTGCGGCCGCGCGCACCGCCGACGTCGCGATCACCGACGGCGTCATCACCGAAGTCGGCCGGGTCGACGGCGCCGCACGCGAGGAGATCGACGCCGACGGCCTGCTCGTCACGCCGGGCTTCGTCGACGTGCACACCCACTTCGACGGGCAGATCACCTGGGACCCGCTGCTCACGCCGACGTGCTGGCACGGGGTGACGACGATCGTCATGGGCAACTGCGGTGTCGGGTTCGCGCCGGTGGACCCCAGCCGGCGCGACTGGCTGATCGGACTCATGGAGGGCGTCGAAGACATCCCCGGCGCCGCGCTGTCGGCGGGCATCGAGTGGGAGTGGGAGACGTTTCCCGAGTACCTCGACGCTGTCGCGCGCCGCCCCAAGCTGTTCGATGTCGCGGCGCAGGTGCCGCACGGCGCAGTACGCGCGTACGTCATGGGGGAGCGTGGAGCCAAGAACGAACCCGCCACTGCCGAAGACATCGACGCGATGGCGAGCATCGTGCGAGAAGGAATCGAGGCGGGCGCGTTCGGCTTCTCGACGAGCCGCACGATCGCACACATGGCGATCGACGGTGAGCCGGTTCCCGGCACGTTCGCGGCCGAAGACGAGCTGTTCGGGATCGGGCGCGTCCTCGGCGAACTCGGCACCGGTGTCTTCGAGCTCGCGCCGGCCGGCGCGCTCGGTGAAGATCTCGCCGCACCCGAACGCGAGATGGCATGGATGCGCAAACTGTCGGCCGCGATCGGTCGCCCCGTCACGTTCGCGCTCACCCAGAACGACCACGATCCCGACGCGTGGTACCGCATGCTCGAACTGTGCGCCGAAGCGCGCGCCGAGGGTGCGAACGTCCGCCCGCAGGTGGCGGGCCGGCCGGTGACGTTGTTGCTCGGTCTACAGACGTTTCACCCGTTTGCCTACTGCCCGTCGTGGGCGCCGATCGGTGCGGCACCGCTGCCGGAGAAGGTCGCGGCGATGCGCGATCCCGAGCTCCGCCGGCGCCTGCTCGGCGAGGTCGACGACGCCATCGCGGCGATGCGGCAGTTCCTCGACCCCGAGCGTGCCTTTCCGATGGGCGCGTTCCCCGACTACGAGCCCGGACGCGACGACAGCATCGCCGCGCAAGCACGCGCGCAGAACCGGTCGCCGATGGACGTCTACTACGACGCCTTGATCGCCGACGACGGGTATGCACTCGTCCTCCGCCCGCTGTTGAACTACACCGACTTCTCGCTCGACGCCGTCCGCACCATGCTCGAACACCCGACCAGCGCGTGGGGGCTCGGCGACGGCGGCGCACACTGCGGCACGACCTGCGACGCGAGCACGCCGACGTTCATGCTCGCGCACTGGGCGCGGGACCGGGCCCATGACCAACTTCCGCTCGAATGGGTCGTGCGCAAAATGACTACCGAGACCGCCGCGCTCTACGGCCTCGTTGACCGCGGCGCACTTGTGCCGGGCAAGATCGGCGACGTCAACCTCATCGACTTCGACGCACTCGCACTCCCGCGTCCCGTCATGGTGTACGACCTTCCTGGTGATGCCCGCCGCTTCGTGCAGAGCTCGCACGGTTATGTCGCAACGGTGAAGCGGGGCGAGGTCGTGCTGCGCGACAACGTCGACCAAGGCGCACGCCCCGGCTTGTTACTGCGCAGTACGCGCTAGACACGCTCGCGTTTCTGTCGCGCGCCTCGACATCGGGTACGGCGGCCGAGAACTTCCGCTTGACCGCGGAAGGCCGCGAGCGCACGATGCGCACCAACGGGTCGTCGCACGAGCTAGCCCGTGGCCCAGCCCGTATCGCGACCCGTTTCGCACACCGCTCAAACGGTGCGCGCCCACTATGGGCGATCCGAGTGGCCGGGTGGTCGACCCCCACCGACCTCCCGGCCACTTGCGCGTCGCGGTGCGTGAGACTGACGACTCGTCAGGTCGGAAGATCGGCAGCAGTGTCGCCCAGCAAGTAGCGCGGACCAACACCGAGCGTGGCCGCCGCATCGTCGGGGTTGTAGAGCGCGCACGTGCGGAGCGACAGGCAACCGCACCCGATGCACGACGACAGCTCGTCGCGAAGGCGCTCCAGGACGGCGATCTGCTCGACGAGCCGCGGTCGCCAAGAACGTGACAGGCGTTGCCAGTCGCGTTGGTTGGGCGTGCGATTGTCGGGAAGCTGCGCCAAGGCCGATCGGATCTCGTCGAGAGTCAGGCCGACGCGCTGGGCGACGCGGACGAAGGCGACCCGCCGCAGGACGTCTCGGTGAAAGCGGCGCTGGCCCCCCTCGCTCCGAGCCGCGTCGATCAGGCCTTCGCGCTCGTAGAAGCGCAGCGCGGACGTGGCCACGCCGGTGCGGTCGGCGACGGCGCCGATCGTGAGCCATTCGTCGGGCACGGCGCGAGCCTACTGCGAACTCGAGAAGTTCCTTGACCTGAAGTCAACTTCAACTCCTAGGCTGCACCCATGCTGACTTCTGACGAAACTGACGAGGCCGCGCTCGGCGGGATCGATCCGACCGACGTGGCCGACGCGTACGAGCGGCGGCACCTGTTCACGTGGTCCGACCGCCGGCTCGTCGCCGCGGCCGCGGGCGTGCTCGCCACACCCAAGGCCGCGCCCGCCGATTCGTTCGTGCTGCACGCGCCGCTCGAGCTGCTCGCCCGGGCCCGCCTTCTGGCGCATGTCAGACCGGGTGCGCGCGATGCCGCCCGCCACCGAATCGTCGCGCTCGCCGCCGCGTACGCCGCGGCGGGGGAATCCGTGAAACCGCCCGAGTCCGCCGACCTCCCGACGCTCGACGCGCTCGCGGAGGCGCTGATCGCCGCGCTCGGGGCCGGGGAACTCGACGACGTCGACCGATACGCCGCGGCGCTCGCGACGCGCGCGAACCCAACGGAGCTTCGGCGATTGCTCGCACCGGCCGTCGTCTCGTCGCTGGCCGCTGCCGGGCACGCAAGCATTCTCTTCTCCCAGTTGCAGCGCGCGGACCGGGCCATCCGCGGTACGACGGCGCTCGTGCGCGGCCCGGCGCGCGAACTCGCGCGCTACCCCGATTGGCAGCTGCGGTGGTTCGACGCACCCGGCGAACCGGCCGCTCCCCGGGGTCTCGCCGAAGCGTTGCTCAACGTCCCGATGCTCGGTGTTCCCGGCTCCGACTTCATCTTCCCAGTGATGCGCCAGGCCGAGGAGTCGGGCGTCGCGTCACGCCTCCTTTCCGGTGTCCTCGCAACCGGCGTGAATCTCGGCGTCGCCCAGCGGCAGCTCGGCAGGGTTGCTGCGCTGTCGATGCTGCAAGAACCCGCCGACCACGCGCCCTACGGCTGGAGCCACTGTCTCACGATGCCGCAGGCCGTCCTGGCGGTCGCCGTCGAATCG
>JBEVDP010000577.1:0-2763 GCA_040513235.1 Acidimicrobiia bacterium
TGGAATTCGCCGTCCTCCCAGGGGTGCACGTAATGCGGCTCCGCCCAGCAGGCGCTCAGCTGAGTGCCGACCCGCTCCACCGCGATCGCGAACCGCGGCTCACGCAGGTCCAGTTCGGCCACGAACTCGCGCATCGGCCGGGGTCGCAGCAGGGACGTCGAGATGATCGCGCCGGCGGCGATGTCGTAGACCACCGCGCCGTTCATGCAGATCGCAATGCCGTCGAAGCCGGCCTCGATCACCGGGCCGAGCCACCAGATCGGCCGGCCGGTCGCGATGACCACCCGGGCGCCGGCGTCCTGCGCCCGGCGCAGCGCGGCCGCGTTCCGGGCGGACACCACGCTGGATTCGTTCAACAGGGTGCCGTCCATGTCGGACACGACCATCTGGGGAGCACTCTGCACTGAGTCATTGTGCCCCGCGGCCGATGACACCCCGACCAACTTCCGGTGTCGGGCCGGCCAATGGCCGGGGATTGCGGCGTCTGGCCACGGGAAATACAAGTTCCATGGCTGATAGCACAAGCGGTGTGGACGAGGTCTGGGTCGACTGGACCGAGGCGGTCAACATGACGGCGTCCGAGATAGCGACATGGCTCGATACCGACGAGTCGAAGTCGGTCGGCGACAAGAAGGACGGCGGCGAATCGGTCGGGCACCGGTCCGGTCGGCGGATCATCGAGATCCTCGGCACCAAGAAGGCCGACCTCACCGAAAGCGACGTCGAATGGATGCACAAGGTCGTCGGATATGTGCACCGGCACCGCGCGCAGGGACCGTCATCCGACGTCGAGCACTCGCGTTGGCGCTACTCGCTGATGAACTGGGGCAACGACCCGCTCAAGAAGTAGCTACGCGCGGCGCGCCACGGTCTCCTCGAGCGCGAATTCCTCTTCGGCCCGTGCCCGCTGGTCGCGGCGCGTGACGACCCGGAAGCGGCGCCGCGAGTAGGTGACGGTGACGCGCTTGGACGCGAGCAGCCAGACGATCCCCACGATCGCCGCGACGAAGCCCGAGAGCGCCGCAACGCCGAGCGCCCAGCGCGGACCCCACGAGTTGGCGACGAGGCCGACGATGGGGGCGCCGAGGGGAGTGCCGCCGACGAAGATCGCGAGGTAGAGCGCCATGACGCGGCCGCGCATGACGGGGCTCGTCGTGGTCTGCACGACACCGTTGGCCGTGGTCATGAGCGTGATGGCGGTGAAGCCGACGAGGATGAGCGACACCGCGAACGACTCGAAGGTGGGCATGACGGCGGCGATGACGCACGAGAGCCCGAAGGCGGCCGACGAGAGCACGACGGTACGGATGCGCGGCCGCTCTCTGCGCGCGGCGAGCAACGCCCCCGTGACCGATCCGATCGCGAGCACCGACGAGAGCAGCCCGAACTCGCCGGCGCCGTGGTGGAACTCGACGCTCGCCATCGTCGACGAGAAGATCGGGAAGTTCATGCCGAACGTCGAGACGATGAAGATCACGGCCATGACCGCGAGGATGTCCGGCCGCCGTGCCACGTAGCGGAACCCGTCGACCAACTGACCCGGCCCCCTGGGTGCGCGTGGTGCCTTGCGCAGCTCACCCCTGCGCAGCAACGCGAGTGACGCGAGCGTCGCGGCGTAGGTGAACGCGTTGATGAGGAACACCCAGCCGGCACCGACGGCGACGGTCAGCAGCCCGGCAACGGCGGGGCCGAGGAGGCGCGCCGCGTTGAACGAGGCCGAGTTGAGGGCGACCGCATTGGGGAGGTTCTTCTCGGTGACGAGCTCGGAGACGAACGCCTGCCGCGCGGGCGCGTCGATCGCGGAGACTATGCCGAGCGCGAGGGCGAAGGCGTAGACGTGCCACAGCTGGGCGACGCCCGTGACGACCATGACGCCGAGTCCGGCGCCGAGTGCGGCCATGAGCACTTGCGTCGTGATGAGCAGCTTGCGACGGTCGAAGCGATCGGCGATGAGCCCGGACCACGGCACGAGGAGCAGCTGCGGGCCGAGCTGGAGGGCCATGGTGATGCCGACGGCGACGGCATCGTTGTCGGTGAGCTCGGTGAGGACGATCCAGTCCTGGGCGGTTCGCTGCATCCAGGTGCCGACGTTCGACACGAGTGCACCGGCGAACCAGATGCGGTAATTGAAGCCGCTCAGCGACCGGAACATTGCACTCAACTGTCGGCGAGCTCCCTCAGGATCGGGGCGGCCTCGGCGAGCACGGCGCGCTGTGCGGGGGTGAGTTTGGCGATGCGGGCGGAGAACCACGCGTCGCGTTTGCGGCGGGTCTCCTGCACGAGGGCGCGGCCGGCGGGTGTCAGGTCGATGGAGACCTTGCGGGCATCCGTCTCCGAGGCGACACGCGTGACGAGTTCGAGGCCGACGAGTGCGTTGACGGTGCGGTTCATCGAGGGGGGCGAGACGCGGTCGCGCGTGCTGAGCTCGCCGAGTGTCTGGGCGCCGTCGCCCCACAGGTGGAAGAGCACGGAGCGCTGGCCGTCGGTGATCTCGTCGTCGGCGCGTTCGAAGCGCACGCGTCGTGACAGGCGCTGGATGATGAGCCGCAGGTCCTGCGGAAGGTCGTTAGCCATGCTCATTAGCATAGCTCATTAGCTTTGCTAACTACTGGCCGCGAGCGAAGCACGGCATAATCGCACCATGCGCGTCATCGTCGTCGGATCAGTCAACATGGACCTCGTCTTCACGGGCCTAGCGAGCTTCCCGCTCCCGGGGCAGACGGTGAGCGGTGGGGACTTCCGTGTGCTCCCGGGCGGCAAGGG
>JBEVDP010000578.1:0-6875 GCA_040513235.1 Acidimicrobiia bacterium
TTGTACGCGCAGATCCCGATCCTCATCGCGGGCGTCCCCGCGCTGCCGCCGGGAGAAGATGATGATGATCAGGGCCATTCGTGAACACTTTGGCCGCCTCCTCCTACTGAGTAGCGCATAATCATCATCATGAACTCTTGACAGGGGCAACGCAATGGTGTCAGCTAACGCTACCGATTTAGGGGGAATCATTATGAGCATCTACCGTCGTCCTTCGAGCGCACCGGTCGCTCGTCCCTTCCGCCCGGCGCTGTTCGCCCTCGCCGTCGTCCTCGCGCTGGTCGCCGCGGCCTGCGGGAGCGACTCCGAGGACAGCGATTCCGGCAGCGCCAGCTCCGACAGCGAGACGTCCGACACCGCGGCGGTCCCGTCCGAGCTTGCTTCGCTCGAGACGGCCGTCGCCGACTACTCGGCCGTGCCGACCGAGATCGTGCAGACCGAGCCGCTCACGGCGAAGCCGCCGAAGAAGGAGGTCGCGTTCATCGTCTGCGCCGACCCGAGCTGCGTGCCGCTGGCCGGGTTCCTCGAGGACGCCACCACGGCGCTGGGCTGGGACCTGATCACGATCAACGCGACGGCGACCGACCCGGGTGCCGCGATCCAGCAGGCTATCGACGCCGGCGTCGACTACATCGCGCAGACCGGCAGCGACATGGCCCAGTTCCAGCCGCAGATGGACGAAGCCGAGTCGCAGGGCATCCCCGTCTTCTCGTGCTACGCGACCGACGTGCCCGAGGGCCCGGGCAACAACCTCTACGCCGACTGCTATGACTCGTCGGCAGCGGCGGATTACGCCGAGGCTCTCGCCGCGTGGATGATCGTCGACTCGAACGCCGGAGCGAACGTGGTCGCGGTGACGCTCCCGGCGTTCCCGATCCTCGGCGCCCAGGTTGACGCGGCCGAGGCTGCACTCGCCGAGAGCTGCGAGTCGTGCGAGTTCGGCGTGCTCGACCAGACGATCACGGACCTGACTTCAGGCGGTACGCCCAACGCGATCGTCTCGTACCTCCAGGCCAATCCCGACGTCAACTACGTCTACCTGACGTACAACGGCCTCGGCACCGGCGTCGTCCAGGCGATCGAAGCCGCCGGCCTGTCCGACCGGGTGAAGGTGGTCGGCACGCAGGCGAAGCAGCCGCAACTCCAGGAGATCATCGACGGGACCTCGGCAATGTGGTCCGCGCTCCCGCAGGAGTACTCGATGTGGACGCTGGCCGATCAGATGGCGCGCCTGTCGGTCGACGAATGGTCGGCCGCGGACGAGCGCACGTCTGCGATCCCGCCGTTCTACCTGATCACCACCGCGGCCGCCGCCGAGGAGATCATCGACTTCGAGAACGGGTGGCCGGGCCCCGACGGTTTCCAGGACGCCTTCCAAGAACTCTGGGGCGTCTGAGCGACGGCACCGCGGCGAGGGGAAGCGGCCGTGAACGCACTCGAGATCCAGAACCTGTCGAAGACGTTCTCCGGCCAGATCGTTCTCGACCGGGTCGGTCTAACGGTCGGCGAGGGTGAGGTCCATGCCCTCGTCGGCCAGAACGGGTCGGGGAAGTCGACAGTCATCAAGATCCTTGCCGGCTACCACGCACCCGACCCCGGTGCGTCGGCAGCCGTGCATGGTCGTCCGCTCCAACTCGGTTCGGCCACGGACGCTCACACCAGCGGTGTGCGCTTCGTGCACCAGGACCTCGGCCTGGTACTCGATCTGAGCGCGGTCGAGAACCTGATGCTCGGGCGCCGGTACCCGAAAGGGTTCGGCGGCCGGATCAAGTGGCGCGACGCCCGCCGGGTGGCGCGCGAGACGATGGCAAGGGCCGGTCTCGACATCGACGTCAGGACCGTCGTCGGCGACCTCGGCGTCGCCGACCGCACCCGCCTCGCGATCGCTCGCGCGCTACCCGAGCGGGACGACGACAAGGTCGTACTCGTGCTCGACGAGCCGACGGCCGCGCTCCCCGCGCACGATGTCGATCTCCTCTTCGGGACGATCCGGCGGCTGCAGGACGCCGGCAACAGCATCGTGATCGTGTCGCACCATCTCGACGAGGTCCTCGGGATCGCCGACACGATTACCGTGCTGCGCGACGGGAAGCAGGTCGCGACGACTGCGGCGCACAGCATCGATCACGACACGCTCACACGCCTGATCGTGGGCCATGCACTCGACGTGTCCGCGGGCGCGCAAGCACCCGTCGAAGCCTCGGCGACGCCGGCACTGCGGCTCGCGCACCTGTGCGGCGGCGCGGTCGTCGACGTGTCGGCGATCGTCTACGCCGGCGAGATCGTCGGCGTCGCCGGACTCGCCGGGTCGGGTCGCGAAGTGCTGGCCTCGATGGTCACCGGGCGGCTTCCCCGCCTCGGCGAAGTCGCGGTCGACGGGCTGCCGGTTCGGCCGGGAAGCCCGCGCGCGGCGCTGAGCGCGCGCGTGGCCGGCGTCTCGGGCGAACGCGCCCGCTACGGGACGTTCCCCAATCTCGGCGTGCGCCAGAACCTCACGATGGGTTCGGTCGCGTGCCACGTCCGCTACGGGCGCATTGACGCGCGCAAGGAGCGCGGCGAAGTCCGGCGCTGGATCAGCAGCCTCGGCATCGTGACCCGGGGGGCAGACGCGCCGATGACGAGCCTGTCGGGCGGCAACCAACAGAAGGTGCTGGTCGCGCGCGCGCTCCGGCTCGAACCGCGCGTGCTCGTGCTCGACGACCCGACCGCGGGCGTCGACGTCGGCGCGCGCGAACAGGTGCACCGCATCATCGAAACCGGCGCGACCGAAGACCGAGCAGTGCTGCTGGTTTCGACCGACAGCGCCGAGCTCGCACGTATCTGTCATCGCGTCCTGATCATGAGCCGCGGGCGCGTCGTGCGTGAGCTACGCCGGGGCCACGACCTCACGGCCGACGCAATCGACCACGCGCAGGTTGCGGGAGCGGCCGCCATGAACTCACAAGAGGTGCCGACATGTCAGTAGCGCTGAGCCAGTCCATCGCGTCGGCGGCGTCGGAGGCGTCGGCGACGACCGCGGTCGGCGTGAAGGCCGACGCACCGCCCCGGCAGCCAATCAGCATGGTCCTCGGCCGGTTCAGCGCGGTCTTCCTGTGGGCCGGCTTCATCGTCATCTTCGGTCTGCTGAAGCCGGACATCTTTCTCACCGTGAGCACGTTCCGGCTGACGTTCAGCGAAGGGGTCGTGACCGCGATGTTGGCGCTCGCGTTCTTGATCCCGCTCACCGCCGGCGCGTACGACCTGTCGGTCGGGGCGATGATGGGCCTGTCGCTCGTCGTGATGAACCATTTCTCGGCGTACCACAGCTCGGTGCCGATCGGGCTCGTCGCGATCGGCGCCATCCTGCTGTGCTGCCTCGTCGGGCTCGTCAACGGCCTGCTCGTCGTGAAGTTCCGCGTGAACTCTCTGATCGCGACGCTCGGGATGAGCCAGGTGCTGATGGCGGCCGAGCTGAAGATGTCGGACAACCGCCAGATCCTCGGCTCGTTCTCGGACGGGTTCCAGAACCTCGGCACCCGGAACGTCTTCGGTCTCCCGATCGTCATGATCTACTTGCTCGTGCTCGGCGCAGTCATCTGGTTCGTGCTCGAGCACACTCCGGTCGGCCGGTACCTGTTCGCGGTGGGCGGGAACGCGGAAGCGGCGCGCCTCGCGGGCTTGAACGTGGAGCGGCTCACCTGCGGTTCGCTCGTCGCGTCGGCGGCCGTCGCCGGCATCGCGGGCGTCGTCTACGCGATGAAGATCGGCACATTCAGCGCGGAGGCCGGACCCGGCCTGCTCTTCCCCGCGCTCGCCGCCGTCTTCTTCGGTGCCTCGCAGTTCTCGCGCCGCCCGAACGTCTGGGGCACGCTCGTCGCCTACTTCGCGCTCGCCTTCGGCGTGAAGGGACTGCAACTCGCGTTCGGGCCCGGCACGTTCTGGATCCAACCGCTCTTCCAGGGCCTGGCGCTGCTCATCGCGGTGGCACTCGCCAGCCGCGTCGTTGGGCGTACCCGCCGGAGCCGCCGGGCGCAGCGCGAAACGTCAGATCCCGAGCCCGAACCCCTAGAGCCCGGCGAACCGGCCGGGCAGAATCCCGTCATCGAACTCGCGTAGTTCCGATCCCGTTCCCCTCGAGGAGCACCCATGTCGAGTATCACCACGGATCTCACCGACTTCCCACTGGCATCCGAGACCCAGAAGTACCTGGAGTCGGCGCTCATCGGGCACGTCATCGAGGGCGACGTCGTAGCGTCGCGTTCGGGCGAGACGATGCCGATCATCCATCCCGCGACCGGCGCGGAGATCGGATGGGCGGCCGCCGGCGGGCCCGACGATGTCGAGCAGGCGGTGACGTCGGCCCGGCGGGCGTTCGACGACGGGCGCTGGCGCGACCTGGCGCCGCTCGAGAAGGAACGCCGCCTGCGCCGGCTGTCGGAACTCGTCGCCGAGCACGCCGACGTGTTCAGCGACATCGACGTCCTCGACGCGGGATTGCTCAAGGTCTACACGGGCTTCATCGTGCAAGCCACGCTCGACGCCGTCGACTACTACGCGGGATGGCCGAGCAAGATCTCCGGCACGATCCCCGCAGTACCGAACGACGTCGCTGTCTATGTCGTGCGCGAGCCGGTCGGCGTGATCGGACTCGTCGTGCCGTGGAACGGACCGACGTTCGTGCTCGGCTTCATCGCCGCCGCGCTCGCGTGCGGGAACTCCGTGGTCGTCAAGCCGGCCGAGCAGACGCCGATGGCCGCGGTGCTGATGGGGCAGCTGTGCCTCGAGGCCGGGATCCCGCCCGGCGTCGTAAACGTCCTCCAAGGAACGGGTGAGACGGTCGGCGCCGCCCTCGTCGCCCACCCCGGGGTCGACGCGATTGCATTCACGGGGTCGATCGAGACCGGTCGCCGCATCCAGGCCGCAGCCGCACCGCGCGTGAAGCGCGTGAGCCTCGAGCTCGGCGGCAAGAGCGCGCAGATCGTGTTCGCCGACGCCGAGCTCGAGACCGCGGCCGCGACCGCGGCGATGGCGGTGTGGGGCGCGTCGGGCCAGGTGTGCACGGCCGGAAGCCGCGTGCTGGTGCAGCGCAGTATCCACGACGAGCTCGTCGAACGCATCGCCGCGGTGTCGCGTGGTCTTCGCATCGGATCACCGTTCGACCCCGCCGTCGATCTGGGTCCGGTCGTGTCGGCCCAGCAGCTCGATCGCATCACCGGTTACGTCGCGATCGGAAACGACGAGGGCGCGGCGCTCACCCTCGGCGGCCGGCGGCACGGTGACGTCGGGTACTTCTTCGAACCGACGATCTTCAGTGACGTCCGCAACGACATGCGCATCGCCCAAGAAGAGATCTTCGGACCGGTCATGTGCGTCATCCCCTTCGACACCGAAGAGGATGCGTTCACGATCGCCAACGACACCGAGTATGGGCTGTCCGCCGGCGTGTGGACGTCAGACGTCACCCGAGCCCACCGCGCGTACCGCGCGCTGCGGGCCGGGACGGTGTGGGTGAACACGTACCAAGAGGTCAACGCCGCGGTGCCCTACGGCGGCGTCAAACAGTCGGGCCATGGCCGCGCGCTCGGCGCGGCGTCGCTCGACGAGCTGCTCCAGACGAAGACCGTGTGGATGAAGGTGTCGCGATGACCCACGACGACGACCTCACGCTCCGTCTCCGGTTGCTGCTCGACCGTGCCGACGCGACCGACACGCTCTACCGGTACTGCTCGACGATCGACCGGCGCGACCTGAGTGGGCTGCGGGCGACGCTCGCCGACGACGTCCGCGCCAAGTACGGCAACGCAGATTGGATCGAAGGCGGCGACACACTCGTCGGCTGGATCGACACCATGACCGCCGACACGCTCTGGCAGCACCATCTCATCTCCGTATACCACGTCGACGTCGACGGTGACCGGGCGTCGGCGCTCAGCTACCACACGTCGCACCAGATGTTCGCGGCCGATCCCGACGTGGCGCAGGCGATCATCGCCCGCTACCACGACCAACTGGTTCGTACGCCGTCCGGCTGGAAGATCAGCGAGAAGATCATGGAGATCCTCTGGGCCGGCGAGCGCCGCGACCCGAGCGGCCGTCTCGACGCGATCGGCGGGCGCGGCCCCACCCTGTCGAGGAGCACGACATGACCGCCGAAACGACACCGGTACCCGCACGCGACCTCGGTGGGTGCCCGGTCATCCACTACGAATACTCGAACCCGCGGCCGATGCACGGCTTCTTCTCGGAGCTCGACGAGATGCGCGAGCAGGCGCCGTTCTACTGGGACACGTTCGGGCCCGGCTTCTGGGTCGTGACCCGCTACGACGAGGTGCGGGAGGCGTACCAGAATCCGGCCGTGTTCTCGAGCGACTCGATCGATCCGCTCGATCCCGACCCCGCGTACCGGTTCATCCCCACGCTGGTGAACCCTCCCGACCACGTGAAGTACCGGCAGGTCCTCAACCCGTGGTTCGCGCCGGCCGCGGTCGCACGCATCGCGCCCAAAGCCCGCAAGATCTGCGCGGACGATATCGACGCCTTCGTGGGCAACGGTTCCTGCGACTTCATCGGCGACTTCGCGCTCCAGTACCCGACCGAGGTGTTCCTGACCATCCTCGGGCTGCCCGTCGAAGACGCGCAGCTGTTCCTCCCCTGGGTCGAGACGTTCTTCACCGGCTTGTACGGCGAGGACAAGGCGCCGATCGCGAGCGCGGCCGAATCGATCCGCGGCTACTTCTCCGAGGTGCTGGCCGCGCGCCGCGCGCAGCCGGGCGACCCGGCCGTCGACTTCGTGACCTACCTCCTCAACGCGCGGGTGTTCGACCGTCCCCTCACCGAGGACGAGTTGCTCGACATCTGCTTCGTGCTCGTCCTCGCCGGCCTCGACACGACGCGGG
>JBEVDP010000579.1:0-6540 GCA_040513235.1 Acidimicrobiia bacterium
TCGGAACCCATCTTCACGTGGGTCACCTCGTCGGCGAGCATCCAGTCCTCACAGAAGGTGAGCACGGGGTCGCCGGACTGCGTGCCGAACTCCTTCATGCCGTTGAACACATCGATGGCGAGGCCTTCGAGCGCGCGGTTCACGCCGCAAAGGCGCAGCACCGGGTCGGGGTTGCAGGCGGCCGCGAAGAGGAACGTCGACTCGGTGTACTCACCGATCTCGGTGCCCATGTGGTCGCCGAGCTTGATCGAGATCTCGCAGTGCCGGGACTCGTCCCAGCACTGGCGGGCCATGTCGAGCTTCAGTTGGAACGGCGCGTCCGCAACATCGAAGTCGTAACAGGTGCGCCCGGCGCCCTCGAGCGCCTGGATCTCGCCCACGAAGATGCCGTGCATCAACGAGCGGGAGCGCTCGGCGGCCGCGGGCCGGTCGGCGGCCATCTTGGCCGGGCCGGTGTTGCGCTGCGCGATGGCGGCGCCGCGGGGATCGAAGACACGGTCTTCGATCTTGGTGCGCACGAAGCGCTCGTCGCGGGCCAGCTCGGACTCCGCCAGGAACTTCTTCATCCGACCGGTACCTCCTCGGAAACCTCAATCGTCATGCCGGGGTCGACTCCTTGCTCCGCTCCCCTGCGGTCCCTGCGCCGTCGTCTCCCAAGCTACCTGGGCCCGCAATCCCTCCGGACGCGACGTAGAGCTTCTCCAGCTCCTCGGATCGACGGCTCGCACGTTCGACCTTCGCAGGCGAATCGATCAGTGACTGGAGCAGCATCTCGCCGTCGCGCCAGGTCTCGAACTCGTCTTGCAGGATGAACCTCAACGCCCGCATCGTCGGGGCGTCGGTGATCGAGCTGGTGCCGTTGAGGTGGTACGTGTACACCCCGATGAATCGCGGGATCAGCACTCGGTAGACGCCGACCAGCTTCTCGATTGTCAGGTCGGCCGCTTCGGGCTCGCGGACGGCGTCCATGAACGTCTCGAACTCGGGGTTCGGCGGCTGGTTCAGGCGCTCGCGGTTCATTTCGCGCAGCTCGGGCAGGCGCTCGTCCCACCGCTTGGCGTGCTCGGCGTGGAAGTGGGTGTGCCGGCCGAGGACGAGCTTCACGTCGAGCTCGGGCACGGTGGCGACCCAGCCACCGAGCACCTCGAAGAGGCGCATCTCCGCCCACTTGTAGTTACCGGCGCGCCGCGCCGACTCCTCGACGGTGAAGATCCCGGGCAGCTCCCGGCGGTCCCAGGGCGCAAAGGGCGCGCGGGCTTTCAGGTGGTCAACAGTCACGGGCGCATTCTGCGCGTTCTTGACCGCCCGGTCAACTAGGGGGTCACGCTCTTCGGCGCAAGCTGCGCATCGACGACGACGACCCGCCCGGAGCGAGGGTCGACGTGGATCCGCTCACCGTCGCGGATGCGGTGGGTCGCGTCCTTCACCCCGACGATTGCCGGGACCCGCAGTTCTCGCGCCCAGATCGCGGCGTGGCTCATCGCGCCGCCGTGCTCGGTGACGATCGCGCTCACGAGCGGCAGCACGACGTTGAACGCAGGGGACGTGACGCGCACGACGAGGACGTCGCCCGATTGGAGCCGCATGATCGCGTCGTCGGCATCGCTCACGACGCGCGCGATCCCGCCGGCCGGTTGGTCGCCGATGCCGAGGCCTTCGAGATCGCCCATGTGGTCGCGCTCGATCATGTCGCCCAGCGTGATCTGTCCCGCGGCGATGCGGCGCATGGCCGGCGGCAGCATGCTGACTTCGGGCACCACACCAGTCCCGATGCGCAGCGGTGCGTCGACACGTGCCCATCGCGTGCGCTCAGCCGCGCGCTCGGCCAGTGGCGGAAGCGGCGCGCGTGCTCCGAGCGCGGCGACGAGTTCCGGTACCGTCGCTTCGATCACGTCTTCGGCCTGGAGCCGTTGCCCGATCTCGAGATACGCGCGCCGCAACAACCCGAAGCGCCACGCACCGAGCACGACGCCGTTGTCGTCGCGCACCGGGAACACCGTGCGCGCGTCGCCGAGGAGGATGTCGAAGGCTTCGCGGTGCTCGGGCCGCACGATGTCGTCGACTCGATCGAGGCGCGATGCGAACGACGGCGCGGACGCGGTCGCGAGTCGCTCGACCACCTCGTCGGGGAGCTCGCAGAAACGGGGCCGATCGAAGTCGTAGCCACCGACGACACAGTGCGCGAGATCTTCGGGGTCGAGGTTCGACCGGCGCATGTCGGACGCGCCCTCGACGATCAAATCGAGTGCGACCGCCGTCTCGATTCCCCACTCCTTGCACGCGGCCAGGTACACCCCCAGCGGCAGGAGATCGGTGCCGTGCAGCTCGAAATGCTTGCGGTAGCCCGCGAACACGAGCGCTTCGCACTCCTCGAGATGTCGCGCCAGTTCGAGATCCGGGAGCCGCGCGACGTCGACGTTGCTCAACGCGCGGTTCTCGGCGATCGCAGCGTCGCGATCGTGGTGCCACCACTTCTCTGCGCTGGCCCGCCATGGTCGTTCCTGCAATGTCTTCGCGGCGTTCTTCTCACAGCGTCGCAACGCAGGTACGACGCGCGCCAGCAACCAGACCAACGGCTTCGGCACAGAACGGGTCAGATCAGGACCCGCGAGCGGCTCCACGTGAATGAACGGGTATCCGTGCACGGTCTCCACGCCCATCTTGCCGGGCAGCCCGAAGGGCACACTCCACGCGAGCGAGCCTGCGACGAACGTCGGGACGAAGATCCGCTCGTACTCGGCGGTCCACGGCCGGTCGAAGTGGTCGGCGAGCCGGATCCACAAGCCGGGCCCGGGTGCAGGCCAGTCCTGGTCGGTCATGATGACTCCTCTCGAGTCGCGCGGTACAGGGCGGCGACGGCCCACTCGACGTCGTCGGCCGCGGCATCGGGACTCAGGCCCTGGCGATCGTGGAGGTCGAGGAACGCGAGCGACGACGTCAGCATCGCCGCGAGCCGCACGAGCCGTTGGCCCTCGGGACTCGTCGGGTCGATGCCGCGGTTCGCGGCCTCGCGTTCCATCCACGCCCGCGTGGCCGCGTACCGGCGGTTGCGCATCTCGCGTCCCGCCTCCGACGTCGCCTGCCGCCGCACGAGCGGGAGGTTGGCGACGAACGAACGCCACATCGTGCGCAGGAACTCGTCCCCGTCACCGATCGCTTCGCCGACCGGAAACCCTGCCGCCTGGCGCGACGGTTCCTCGGCTGCGGCGTCGAGGAGCGCGTCCTTCGTCGGGAAGTAGCGGTAGATGGTGGCGAGCGAGACGCCGCTGCGGCGGCTCACGTCGGGGACGCTCAACGCATCGGTCCGACCTTCGCTGACGAGGTCGAGTACTGCATCGAGGATCCGCTGGCGGGTGACCTGCCTGTGAGCCTCTCGTACGCTCATGCTCGTCCGCTCTTGGCCCTGCGGGCCGGGCCGCTCGGGCCCCGCTCGCTACCACGGGTCGACTCCGGCTCCGCCTCCCATCCGGTCGGCTCCGCCTGCGTCTCGCTGCTCGCCGGGATACCCGGCTCCCGACGCTCGCTCATGAGATGATCATCTCATAATGAGATGATCATCTCAAGTCTTTGTCAGCAACGATGGCTTTGGCGGCCTTCCAGGAGCGGGACTCGGCCAGGAGGATGCCGGCCAGGATCACGAGCGCGCCCACGTAGCCGGTGAAGCCGAGGCGCTCGCCCACCCAATAGCCAATGACTCCCGCGACGACCGGTTCGAACAACAGGATGACCGCGGCCCGACTCGGCTCGACGTAGCGCTGGCCCCACAGCTGCATGGTGAAGGCGATCGCGCTGCACAGCACGCCGGTGACGAGCACCGCGGAGATCACCTGCGCGTCGATCGTCCCGATCCCGTCGATGGCCGCGAACGGCACCGCGAGGATCGCGACGATCGCAAGCTGCGCGGCCGTGATCGCGATCGGGTCGAAGCGCTGCGAGTAGCGACCCCCGAGGTAGATCCAGATACCGAAGAAGAACGCGCAGCCGAGCGTCAACATGTCGCCGCGGTTCAGGGACAGATCGGCGCCGGTGAGGAGGAACAAACCGAACGTCGACACTACGACCGCGATCAACACGTTGGCCGGCGGCGCTTTCCGGAGCACGACGGTTTCGATCAGCGGCACGAAGACGACGAACAAGCCGGTGATGAACGCCGAGTTCGACGTCGTCGTCTGCTCGAGCCCGGCATTCTGGAACCAGTAACCGATGAACGCGACGACACCGAACGCGACACAGGCACACGTGAACTCGCGCGGCGTCGCCGCGACACTCGGACGTCTCCAGCCCCGAGCGAGTGCGAACGGCGCGAGCACCACCGCGCCGACCGCAAAGCGCAACAGGATGAACCCGACCGGCGTGACGCGTTCGAGCGCGTCCTGCACGAGCACGAACGTCGCGCCGTACGCGGCGGTCGCGGAAATGAGCGCGAGCTCGGGAACGAGCGGCCGCCGCGTCTCCCACGCGACTTCGGGCTGCATGCGTCAGCCGGGCCAGCGGTTGGTGATCGGGAGCCGGCGGTCCTTGCCGAACGCCTTCGGCGTCACCCGCACGCCCGGAGCGGCCTGGCGGCGCTTGTACTCGTTGCGGTCGATCAGCCTCGCGACGCGGCGCACGATCTCGGGATCGTGGCCTTGGTCGATCAGCTCCCCAACCGACAGGTCGTGCTCTACATAGCCCGAGATGATCGGGTCGAGCACCTCGTACGGCGGGAGCGAGTCGGTGTCGTATTGGTCGGGGCGCAGTTCGGCCGATGGCGGCTTCTCGATCACGGCGGTCGGTATCACCGCGCGGCCCCGGCGCGCGTTCAGATCGCGGCAGAGATCCCAGAGCGTCGTCTTGAGGACGTCCTTGATCACCGCATAGCCACCGGCCATGTCGCCGTAGAGGGTTGCGTAGCCGGTCGCCATCTCGCTCTTGTTCCCAGTGGTGAGCACGATCCAGTTGAAGGCGTTCGAGATCGACATCAGCACGTTGCCGCGGATACGCGCCTGCACGTTCTCGGCCGCGACACCGGCCTGACCGGGCGGGATCACTGCCGCGAGCATCTCCTCGAAGGCCGCGTGCGCGGGTTCGATCGGCACCGTGTACGTGCGGATGCCGAGCCCGCGGGCGAGCGCTTCGGCATCGGTGATGCTGTGGTCACTGGAGTAACGCGACGGCAGGAGCACGCCGACGACGTGCTCGGGGCCGAGTGCATCGACGGCAATCGCCGCGACGATCGACGAGTCGACGCCGCCGGAGATCGCGATCAGTACGTCTTGGAAGCCGTTCTTGCGCACGTAGTCACGCGTGCCGAGGACGAGCGCCTCGTACACCTCGTGTTCGCGACCGAGCCGGGACGCGATCGGACCCGGTTGTACAACCAGGCGCCCGCCTTCGTCGGGTTCGAGCTCGACAACGAGTAGGTCTTCGACGAACTGCGGGCTGCGGACGGCGATCGCCCCGTCTGCGTTCACCGCGAACGACCCGCCGTCGAACACCAACTCGTCCTGGCCCCCCACGACGTTCACGTAGACGATCGGGACGTTCGATTCCCGCGCCCGATCCGCGATGACGGCTTCCCGCTCATCGATCCGCCCCGCGTAGTACGGCGACCCGTTGATGTTGACGACGACCTGCGCACCGTTCGCGGCCAAGCCGGCGATGGGGCCGTCGGAGCTCCACGCGTCCTCGCAAACGGAAACGCCGACCGTGTAGCCCGCGACCTCGAACACCGGCAGCTCGGATCCTGCGATGAAGTACCGCTCCTCGTCGAAGACGGCCTCGTTGGGCAACCGGTGCTTGCGGAAGGTGCCGATGACCTGCCCGTTCGCGCACACGGCCGCTGCGTTGTAGAGATCGCCGCCGTCCCGCTCGGGAGAGCCGACGACCGCGACGCAGCGCGCAGTACGTGCCGCGAACTTGTCGAGCGCTTCGGCAGCCTGCGCGACGAAGGCCGGGCGCAGCAGCAGGTCTTCCGGCGGATAGCCCGTGATCGCGAGCTCGGGGAAGGCAACGAGGTCGCACCCGGCTGCTTCAGCGGCTTCGTACGTGGCGATCAGCCGCGCGACGTTTCCTTCGAGATCGCCGACGACGAAGTCGTCTTGTGCGGCGGCGACACGCAGGCTCACGCGCCCAGGATACGCGGCACTAGCCTTTCGCAGCCGACCGGAGGTACCGCATGCTGCTCAACGGCCTGAACCACGTGGGGCTCCTCTCGAACGACATCGATCGGCTGTTCGCGTTCTACCAAGAGATGTTCGATGCGACGTCGATGATCGAGGCGCCGACCCCGGAGGGAATGCGTCTCGCAGTGATCCACATCGGCCCGCACACCGAACTCAACGTGTTCCAGATCGACGGCAACACCGAGGCCGATCGCCAGGTACCGATGTTCGAACGCGGCCGTCTCGACCATCTGGCGCTCCAGGCCGAGTCGCTCGACGCGTTCGAGACGAGCCGCGACCGCTTGATCGCCGGGGGATGGAGCGACGGCTTCGTTACCGATTTCGGACCGATCCTCAGCCTGTTCTTCCGCGATCCCGACGGCCTCGAATGCGAGTT